>JBGGMZ010000447.1:0-2676 GCA_041287745.1 Chthoniobacter sp.
GCCATCGCGGTGGCGATAGCGCCGTGCGACTTCCCCGCGATAATTGGCCGCCGCTGGCTCGAGTGGAAACTCGTCCGTGATTCTCGCGACAATCTCCGCGGCGGGTACCACGTCTTCCGTGCGCCAGCCATTCGTGTTGCCCACGTCCATGTATTCGATGAAGCGCAGGATGTAATCCGTCGAGCGAAAGTGACGTGCCATCGGCACGATCTGGTCTTCGTTCACGCCGCGCTTCACGACCATGTTGATCTTGATCGGCGCGAAGCCCGCCTCGCGTGCCGCCTCGATCCCACGCAACACACGATGCACCGGGAAATCCACATCGTTCATGGCGCGGAAGGTGGCGTCGTCGAGCGCATCCACGCTGACGGTCAGGCGCTGCAAACCTGCAGCGCGCAAATTCCGGGCTTCCTCGACCAGCCGCGAGCCATTGGTGGTCAACGTCAGGTCGCGCACACCGGGAATTGCCGCGAGATCAGAAACCAGGCGATGCAGTTCACGCCGAAGCGTGGGTTCGCCACCGGTAAGCCTCAGCTTCTCGGTGCCCAAACTTACAAACACCTGCGCCAGCCGCGCGATCTCCTCAAACGTGAGGACATCTCCCTTGGGCAAAAAATCGTAGCCTCTTCCAAAGACTTCCTTGGGCATGCAATACCCACAGCGGAAATTGCAACGATCCGTGACCGAAATGCGCAGGTCGCGCAACGGGCGGTGCAATTGGTCGAGCAGGTCGGTGGTCACTACGCAAAACCTACGACGGACCGGTCAGCGTCACAAGCGGCGAGCCATGAGTGTTCGGCAGGTGTTTTGCGGTCCTGGGTGGAGTGGCGTGAAACGATGGCGCAGATTGTTGTCAGGGTCGTCCCTCTCATCGCGTATTTTTACCATTATGCTCGTTCGCGATTCCTTCTCACTCTTCGTTTGCGCACTCTTGTCGACTTCCTGTGCGCTCGTGGACATTCCACGCGTACCTCGGCGCGTGCCGTTCAATGAAGCCGACTTTGCCGCCTATCGAGGAGCTGGCTCGAGCACGGTGGCTGGACAGGTGATCGTGAAATCATCCGACGGCGAGACCCACATCGGCGCCGGCACTACCATCTCGCTCCTTCCCGTCACGAGCTATACGAGGGAAATGGTGGAGCGCGAAATCGGCAACGGCGAATATCTCACGGCTTCCGATCCGCGTTTTCAACCTTATGTGCACCTCCAGACAACGGATGATAGCGGCCACTTCGTCTTCGACCACGTGCGGGCCGGCGAATACTACGTCGCCGCGTTAGCGGAGTGGTCTTTTGCCGACGATACCTCCTACCAATGGGCCTGCGAGCGGATCGCCGTGGGTACTGGGCAAACCGTGCGGGTGAAAGTATCGAAAGACGTCCATCATCCCAATAGTCCGGGCTTGGTGATCTCCGCCTTGCAGTAGCGACGCCGCTACTGGAGACGGTTGCGTCGCGCTGGCACGCCCCTTCTATCCTCAAGCAAACAAACGCAACTGCGCGTGCTGGGTAATGGCCAGGATCGCCGGATGCTTCAGTTTACGCTCGGCGGTGATCGCATAGAATTGGCCGGTGCATTCGGGCACGCGCGCGATCTTCTTCCAGCCGTATTGTTTTACGATCGGGGCGACGATGGCGCTGTAGACCGGGATGAAGCCAAGGCCGTCTTCTGCCGCGCGATGCATGAGAGCCGTGTCCTCAAACTCGGCTACGATCTGGGGGCGGATTCCCTGCTTTTCAAACCAGCTTTCCAGCGCCATGCGGAACGCGGTATTTTCTGTCGGGAGCAGAGCGGGGGAATCGTTCAAGGATTGAGGAAAGTGGCGCCGCAGACGAGTGGCCAAAGCAGGGGAGGCGCAAAAAGTCACGTCGCTGGACCCGAGCGGATGGTTGTAGGTCTTGAATTTCAACCCGCTGGGTGCCGGCTCATCCGAGAGCACGATGTCGAGCCGATGGCTGGCCAGTTGCCCCAATAGCATATCCATCTTTTCCTCCCGGCAGATGACCTGCACGGCGGGACGCAGGTGCAGCACGGGACGAATGATTTCGTAAGCGATAAACTTGGGGACGGAATCGGTGACCCCGATGGAAAAGCGAGTGGGACGCGCGCTGGGGCGGTCGTGCAACGCATTCACCATTTCGCGCCCGAGTGAGAAGATGTCCTCCGCATAGCCCAGCGCCACGTGGCCCGTCTCGGTGAGCGCTTTCGTGCGACCGCTGGGCCGGAAGAGTTTTTCGCCGAGTGCACCCTCCAACGCGGTGATCTGGGCCGAGATGGAAGGCTGCGAGACGTGCAGCTTCTCGGAGGCTTTGCGCAGGCTGCCTTCCTTGGCCACGGTCCAGAAATAGAAAAGGTGATGGTAGTTGAGCCACTCCATGCGGAAACGTTAACGCGGACAGTTCCAAAAAAGCGAAGAATAGCAAAATCTTTTCGTATTAGTGGAATGAGAAGAGGTCGCCGACTCTTTCCACAGCAGCCGATGAAGGCTGCTCGAAACGTTAACCCAGAAAGAAACCTCACGATGAAAGTTGTAATCAAACACACCGGAATGGCCCTGCGTAAATGGATGGACTCGAGCGTCAGGAAACAGATCCTGGCCTTGGGCCCTCTGCGGCAGATCGATGAAGCCCAGGTCCAGATCGCCCGGGATCACACCGCCAGCCCGCCCTTCCGCGT
>JBGGMZ010000448.1:0-4299 GCA_041287745.1 Chthoniobacter sp.
ATTCTTTTGCGGCCGCTGTCGAATTTCGAAATTCCCAATCGACTAGATGTCGAACGGTCCCTCGTGACCGAACCCAACCGACCAACCAAACAGACAACGAATATGCGCTACATGATGATCGTGAAACTCACCGAGGACTCCGAGGTGCGACGCAACTACGAAGCCGGTAAACCGCCATCCGCCGAGTTGATGATGGCCGTGGGGCAACTCTGCGAGAAGATGACGGCTGACGCCACTTTGCTCGGTACGGGGGGCCTGCTGCCCTTCGCCAAGGGCGCGCGCATTCGGGCGACCAAAGGCAAGCTGAGCGTGACCGATGGCCCGTTCATCGAATCGAAAGAAGTCATCGGCGGCTACGCCATCTTGCAGGCGGACTCGAAGGAAGCGGCGATCCAGATGGGGAAGGATTTTCTACAGATTCACCTCGATGTCCTCGGCGCGGCCTACGAAGCGGAAATGGAAGTGCGCGAAATGTCCGAGGCGCCGGAGCACAGCCCCGAGCACACCGTGTGCACCGCCAACACCCAATCAGCTTAACCTCACCCCCGACTCGCGAAAGGACTCATATGAAATACGTCTGCCTCGGTTACATCCAGCCGGAGAAACTCCAAAATTTCACGCCCACGGAGCTGCACGCGATGATGGACGAGTGCTTCACCTACGATGATGAACTGCGCAAGAACGGCCACTTCGCCGGCGGCGAAGCACTCCAGCCCTCGAACGCCGCGGTGACGCTGTGGTGGAAAGGTGGCAAGGCGGTGGTCAGCGACGGGCCTTACGCGGAAACGAAAGAGCAACTCGGCGGAATCCTCATCCTCGAGGCGCGAGACCTCAATCACGCCATCCAGTTGATGTCGAAACATCCGGGCGTGAAGGCCGGCCCATTCGAGATTCGCCCCGCTGCCGACTTGTCCGAGATGGTTCGCGAAAGTGAGGAGCGGCGCGGGAAGGAAAGCGCTTAAGCAGGCGTACTGGCCTTCGTTCGGCACGGAAGACTGAGGCCAGTCGCCCTATCGCTCTAGTGATACGGAAAGCTGTCATCCAGCTTTCCAGCGATCAGCGCCGCGCGAAACTCGGCGTAAGACTTCAGCGGTTTGGCCAGAGCAGCCCACACCGCGTGCGCTTTTTTGCCGGAATCCAGCGCCACCACCATCACATGATAGGAATGCGCGATCCCGCCGGTCTCGTAGTGCACGATCATGTAGCCCGGGATGCGTGCCGCCCAATCCAGCCGTTTGCCGGGCAACTTCTCATTCGAAATGACGTCCGTAACTTGAAAGGGCTGCCCGGCATCGGCGAGTTCAAAGCCACCACCCGAGGAAGCAGCAGCGCAGGCTTTCACGACTTCCTCGGGAATCTCGTGCATTGTCGTCACGAGCGGAGCGTCGGCCGTCTTCAGTAGTTTCTCTCGGTCAGCCGCGGCCAGCTTGGTGACATCTGCGAAGCAGATCGCGGTCGTGCCTGCGAATACAGCGGCCACGGAGAGAGACCAAAGCGCGTGTTTCATGACAGGATGGCACGCGAAGTTTTTCCGAAAGTCAAGTTGAGCGGGCGGTGGCCACTAACTTCAGTCGGTATCCATCCCGTATCGAGACTTCCGGCAATGGCGGCAGATGAAGTGATAGATCGCCGGGCTTTCGCCGGGTTCGTAAACCTTGAGGAAATCGGCCCACTCCTCCTCGGTCCACGAGAATTGCTCGAGTACTTCTTCCAGCGCCGAGCCTTTCAACTTGGCGAGTTGTTCGCGGCTGGGATCGCCGTGAAACTCGCAGGCATCATCGCAGCAGCAAAGCCACACATCCTGCTGCCACGAAAAGAACCCGGGCGTGCGTCGCGTGACCTCTTCCACGATTTCTTCATCGATGCCTTCGTCGACGAGCGGAGCGTCGTCGGAGAAAGTGGCTTCGAACTTTTCAGAGGCGGAACCATCGGCGATGCACCACGGGCAGATGGCTTCCTCGATCTCTTCTTCGCTGTAGGTATTACAGACGTAGATGTATCCCCGGGCTTGTTCGCAAGACAGGCACTCGGCATCCGAGACCTCGATACTGCCGGTAGCGACAGGATCGGGATGATAGGTAAACTTGGGAAGGCTCATACCTAAGACTACGCACTGAAGCCGCCGTCGATCATCAGGTTCGCCCCGGTGATGTAGCCGGCTTCGGGGCCCACGAGATAAGCGACGAAGCTGGCGACCTCGTCGACATGTCCATAGCGGGGAAGGGCCATGAGTTTCTTCAGTGACTCGGCGAATTCTCCGGTGGCGGGATTAAGATCCGTATCCACCGGGCCGGGCTGCACGTTGTTGATCGTGATCCCGCGGGGACCGAGATCACGTGAAAGCCCTTGGACCAATCCCTGCAGTGCGGACTTGCTCATGGCGTAGACCGCGCCGCCCTGGAAGGGCATGCGCTCAGCATTCGTGCTGCCGATATTGATGATACGGCCGCCTTCCTTCATGTGCTTCACCGCGGCCTGCGTGGCCACGAAGACCGCGCGCACATTTACGGCGAAGGTACGGTCGAAATCAGCCAGCTTGAAATCATCGACCGGAGCCATCAGGGCGATCCCAGCGTTGTTCACGAGAATGTCGAGGCCACCGAGCTCCACCGCCGCGCGTTCGACCGCGGATACAAGTGCCTCGGCATCCGAGCTGTCCGCCTGGATGGCCACGGCCTTCACGCCGAGCGCTTGCGCTTCCTGCACCACCTGCCCTGCGCGATCGGGCGAGCTGGAATAGGTGAGGGCGACATTCGCCCCTTCGCGGGCGAGACGTTTGATGATAGCGGCGCCAATGCCGCGGCTCCCGCCGGTGACGAGGGCGCATTTGTTTTGCAGGGTCAGACTCATAGTAGTGGCGATGGTGGGCGTAAGATTGGGAAATGGATTATCAGCAAGTCGCCGAAAAGCACTGACGGAAATTCGGCTTGGGTTTGTTGCTCCAAAAATACGAGAAAACGGGCGCGGTATTCGCCGGCGGCTGACGCCGCCTTGCACACGGAACCAAAGATTTCTATAGCCCTTTAGTCCTATATCGCAACGAGAGGGCGCCCGCCATCCTGTGTAAATCCGGTGCGGTCCGGCTGCGCGGTGAAATTGGCGCAACGTCCGGGACGTGCGGTCCTTCCAATATGTCCCGTGCGCGCACCATTGTGATGGTCGGTGATGATGCCGACGTGAGTCGGGCGGAGGAAAGCCCGGCATCCGCGTCTGGAGATAAAGCGCCATCTTCCCTCCCACTCGCGGTCGTGAAATAGCCCTTCGCCCCGCAAAATATCAACCCCATGAAAATACCAACCTTGAACGCGATAAAGTGTGGCCTGCTGCTCTGCGCGACCCTGCAAGTGGCGGCCGCACAGGAAAACACGATCGCCGCACGTGAGCAGGCGCAAAGCTATTTCGAGGCCAATGAACCATCCAAGGCCGTGGCGGTGCTCGCCGAGGCCGCGGAAAAGAGCCCGCAGGATCACCTCGTCGGCGGGATGCTCTACGCGGCGATCCGAGATCATTTGTGGCATCTGCCGCAGATTCTACCGGTGCGCCAGAAAGGGGCGATCAAGGCACTCGCGTTCAGCCCGGATGGCAAGAAGCTGGCCAGCGGGTCGGCGAGCGGCGAAGTGCTCATCTCGCCGACCCAGCCGCTCGAGGAAGACGAAGCGATCAAGCAGCGAGTCACCATCTCACAGGATGGCGAGGTGGCCGGATTGGCCTTCTCGAGAGACGGGAAGCACCTCTTCGTCGCGACCAAAAGCAGCCCGGCAAAGATATGGGATGCCGCCGCGGCGAAAGCAGATTTCACGGGGCCGGCGCTGGATGGCGAGGTGACCGCCTTTGATGTGGCCAACGGCATGGACTTCGTCGCGATCGGCACCTCGACGGGCGCCATCCAGGTGCTGGATATCGGCGCTGGAAAAGTGACGGCCGAGTGGAAAGTGCCCGGGGGCAAGGTGCAAGCGCTGGCCTTTTCGCACAGCGGAAAGAGGCTGGCCACAGCGGGAGGAGATCGCACTGCGCGTGTTTGGAATGTGGAGACAAAGGAGGAAATCGGGAAGGGGATCACTCACGATGGCGCGGTTTTGGGCGTTGGTTTTTCCTACGATGACCGTTACCTGCTCTCCGGCGGCGAAGACAAGGTGGCAAAGCTCTCGAACCCCGAGGAAGGGGTTCAAGTGATGCCGGTGATGAAATGCGGCGAGGTGGTGCGCAAGGTGAGCGTGAGCCCCGATGGCAGTCGCATCGCCACGCTGCTCGATGATGCGTCGGTGCAGCTGTGGGATGCGTTTACGGGTGCAAAATTGC
>JBGGMZ010000449.1:0-7254 GCA_041287745.1 Chthoniobacter sp.
AAATCGTGGGCAAAAGAAGTGCTGGCGCTGATCGTGAGGCCGGCGACCACCGCGAGGATGGTGGCGAAGGCGACGGCACTGATGAAGGCGAAGAACATGTCGCCGCCCATCGCGCGGGCAAGTTGCGGTGCAGCCATGTTGCCACCGCCGTTCTTCATGATGAAGTCGGGCCCGAGCGCGCTCGCAGCGCCGAAACCGAAGAAGGTAGTCATGATGTAGAAGAGACCGATGAGGACCATCGCCCAGACGACCGAGGCGCGGGCCGTCTTGGCATCCGGCACAGTGTAGAACCGGATCAGGATGTGGGGTAGACCAGCGGTGCCGAAGACCAGGGCCATGGAGAGCGAAATGAAATCCAGGGGCTTCGCGAATTTCATGCCCGGGGTGAGAAAGTCCTTGGTCACTTCGACGCCCCCCTTGTGATAGGTAATGCTGGCTAGGGATCCGAAGAATTCACTGAGGCTGAAGTGGAAATGCTTCAGCACCATGATGCTGAGGAAGACGCTGCCGCTCATGAGCAGGATGGCCTTGACGATCTGCACCCAAGTGGTGGCGAGCATGCCGCCGAAGACCACGTAGACGATCATGAGCACGCCGACGCCGCACACCGCGACGTTGTAGCTGATGCCTGGGAGCAATACCTTGACGAGGCCACCCGCGCCGACCATCTGCGCGATCATGTAGAAAGTGGAAACGGTGATGGTAGAAAGCGACGCGACAGCGCGCACAGGACGCGGGCTTAGGCGATACGCCAGCACGTCGGCCATGGTGTACTTACCGGCATTGCGCAACGGTTCGGCGACGAGAAGCAATACGGTGAGGTAGGCGACGAGGAACCCAACGGAGTAGAGAAAGCCGTCGTAACCCGCGAGTGCGATCATGCCCGCAATGCCGAGGAAGCTCGCTGCGCTCATGTAGTCGCCGGCTACGGCGAGACCGTTTTGCCAGCCTGTGATACGGCGGCCTGCGGCAAAGTAGGCGCTGGAGCCGCTCGATTTGCGCGCACTGAAATAGGTGATGATGAGCGTAGCCGCAACAAAGCCAACGAACATGGCGATGGCGGCGGGATTGGGCTTCAAGTCGGCCTGATCAGGAATGGAGAGAAAAGCGGATGCGATCATTGGGGGCGGATAACTATTTCTTGAACTTGGCGATCACTGCGTCTGCGGCCTTGTCCCAGCCGGCAGCTTTGACCACGTAGATGGCGGCGACGATCCATGCCATGAAGAACTGGGACAGCGCGAAGAGATAGGCGTAGTTGACCGTGCCGACTTTGGTTTTCATCAGGTCCGGAAACCAGCCGACGAGAATGGGCAGCGCAAAATAGTAGACGAGGAAGAAGATCGTGGTGGGCGCGATAAAGCGGAGCTTGGCCACAAGCAGCTTCTTGAAATCTGCATCGGCGGCGATGGCGTCCCAATTGATGTTGCCGCGTTCTTCATCGGCAGTCATTTCGTGGGCAGGTTTGGGGCCGGTGCGACCGACGGGGGCGACGTCCGTCGGGCCGCCCGATTCCGGAGTGAAATCGCGAGGTGTCTGGGAGCTCATGAGGGCCTGTCTGTATCGGGCGCGCGCATCAGTGTCCAGCATGCTCGCGAGGGATGCGCGAATTTGAAGTAAGAGAAGAAGAAGACCGCGTTAAATTCTCCTCAGCAGCAGGCGGATAGCGACTTTCGTCGCACGTTTGCCGAATTTCAGTGCGCGCTTCGGCGCCTCGCAAGTCCGTTCACAGCTTGACACCTATGCGCCGAAAAACGAGACAACCGCCCCGCACCATGATTCGCGCATTCCTCTTCGATATCGGCAACGTTCTGCTCAAGTTCGATTTTTCCGTCGCGCTACGAAAGCTCGCGGAGCAGGGGGATGTGGCCGATCCGGTGGAAGTGATGGCGCGCATCGACCAGATCAAGCTTGGCTATGAGGATGGACAAATGGATCGCGCGGCATTTTTGCGCGGGGCTTTCGATGTCCTGCGCTATCGCGGGACGGAGGCCGAATTCGTTGCCGCGTGGGAGGATATCTTTACGCCCAATGAGCCCATGGTAGCGCTGGTGGAAAAGCTGCACGGCCGGTTCCCGCTTTATCTGCTGAGCAACACGAGCGACATCCACCGCGAATATGTCTTCCGGCGGTATCCGTTTTTCCATCGCTTCACCGCCGGCACCTACAGCTACGAGGCAAAGGCTTCCAAGCCTGGCCGAACCATTTACGAGATCGCGCAGCGCCAACTCGGGCTCGAGCCGACGAGCACCTTTTTCATCGACGACCTGTTGCCAAATATCGAGACCGCACGGTCACTCGGCTTTCAAGCGCACCACTATCACCACGACCAGCACGAGGCGCTGCTGACGCAGCTTGCTACGGCGGGAGTCAGCTAGCTTCCACTGCGGGAGCTCCGGATTATGCGGAGAATCCGTGGGCTTATTCCTCCCGTGGCGGGGGAGGCGGTAGCGGCACGTGTGTCTGAAGCACTTGCAACAGCTTCTGTGCGGGTTGGGATTTGGCGTCGAATCCCCACTCAATGGTATGACCGGTGAGGGTGGGGAAGGTCAGGCCCTAGCAGTGCCAGCACACGGATGTCTTGAGCACTTGCTCGCCAGAATGCCGAAACCGGAGGCCGTAGACGGGTCCAAAACATAAGTTTTGGTATTCCGCGCCGGTGGGCAGCAAACGCCAAAGTGCCGCTATTTCGGCGGCGTCGGCACCCGTTACTGTTTTGCGCGCAGCTACACCATGAAGACCGTCTCCTTCGAACGGATCAGTGTCGCCAGGCTCGGGCTCGCCTTTGAGCGAACAGATTTCCACTTCGTCGATCTCCGTCAAATGGCTGACGTGCCGATACGCGGCCAGCTTGTAGCTCTCGAGGTAGACGGTCGCCTGGATGCGTTCGCCAAAAAATACGGCGATCAGTGTGAAGACAATCAGCGTGCATAACAAGATGATGCGCCGCTTCACACTCGTATGGCGGTAGCTTTACCGCGAGATATCCGACTGGCTCAGAATCGTGAACTGCTGCGACTGGAGCACGGACACGGCGCATTCGTTATCCTCGACGTGCAGCGCAAGTGCGGGACGGCCGCGCGGCCGGGTGATCAGCGCATAGCTACCGAAGATGTTGCATTCCGCAGCAAGCAGCGCAGCGAGCAGGCGGCCGAGTTCCACGGCACCTTCCTTCAGTTCCACGACCACGAGATCGCAGGTGGAGAAGGGGATCGCGTGTTCCAGGAACATCTGCTGCACGCTCTCGGGGTCGCTGACCACGATGCGCACGATGGCGGTGTCCGCGGAGTCCTGCACGCTGATGGCGAGGACGTGGATGTTACGCTCGTTGAGCACTTTGACCACGTCGAGCAAGGCGCCCACGCGGTTGTAGAGAAAGATGGAGAATTGCGTCACACGCGGGCCGCTGAGAGCTTCCGCGGTAGGTTGGGATCCAGGTGGCATTCGGGCTACTTGTAGCTGTAGACGAGGCAGTAGTCTGCGGCAGCACCATCTACCACCTCGATTTTGACAAAGAAAATACCGCTGTTGTCCGGGCTGAATCCCGCGGCGGCGACGGAAGTGTCCAGATACGGCTCGGCTGAAATGGGCTTGCCGGTTTCATCATAGACAGTGACGAGTACCTTTTTGGCTGCCGCAGTGGAGCCAACGGTGAAGTAGTATTGATTACCCGCGTAAAGATTCACCTGCAGAATCTTCGACTTGCCGGGGGCAAATTGGCCGGCCCAGTAACCGTCGCGGAGCTTGAATCCATCATTGGTAAAAGCGCCGGCGACATCCAGGGCGGTGCGGCGGGCCTCCACTTCGCCAGCGGTGGCGGCGTGCAGCGCGGAGACCGTGGTGAAGGAGGCGAAAACGAGAGTCAGGAACAGGCGTTTCATTTTTGCTTCTTGGTAATGTCCTTCAGGGTATCGGCAGCCAGCTTGTTCAGTTCCTTTACTTCGTCCAAGGAGGGCGCTTTGTCGATGGGGAAGGCGATAAGATGCTGAATGTCGGCCATTTTCTTGCGGACGATTTTCACGCTCGCGTCGTCCTTGATTTTTTCCGGCAGCTTGTCCAGGTGCTGGTTGAGGAAGTCGACAATACCCGGCTGGCGCATGAGCTTGCCGCCGGTCTCGGTATAGTGTGCCGCGACCTGGCCGCTGACGACTTCAATGCCGCGCAGCCAACCTCCGACAGTCACGAGGGTCACGAGATCCTGGTCCTTGGCCTCGGCCATGGTCTGCTTCACTTCATTTTGCGTGGCCTCGAGCTCTTCCTTGAGCTGGTCCCACTGGCCTTTTTCAGCAAAGTTGGTGATGCTGCCCGCGCGCTCCTTCACTTCCTTGCTCACGCCGAGGGCGCCTGCGAGGGCCAGCACGTCGCGGCCGATATTCTTCACCTGCATCTGGTCCTGCGCCTCGATGGCGATGTAGCCGTCCGCAATGAGGCCACCCAGATTCAGCGCCATCTGCGGGCGGCTGGTGTAATTCGTCCCAATCGGCAGTCGCATCTTTGCAGACCAATCAATCTTCCCGAGTTTGTTGAGCGAAGCCAGAAATTCACCGGGCAAGGGGATGGAAAGTCCATCGGTGCGCGCGGCACCGGCCATTTCCTCTGGGGTGAGCGGGGTCGCTTCGGCGGCCGCGGAGGCGCATAAACAGACGAAAGCGAGACTGCCCGCAAGCGGGCGGAGTTTCCAAATCATGCGGCACGATAAGCAAAGCGCGCGGCGGTTGTCACCCGGCAATTTTGTCTAATACATGCGTAAAAAAATTTCCCATTGGCAGGGGCGCGAGACGTCCCATAGTGTGCCCCTCCTTATGAAAGCCAAAGTCATCGTGTTGCCCAAGCAAAGTGTCCTCGATCCGCAAGGAGTGGCGGTACGCGATGCAATTCATCATCATGGCCTGCCGGCAGTGAAAGCTGCCCGGGTCGGCAAATTTATCGAACTGGAGCTCGACGGTTCCCAGACCGAGGCCCAACTCCACGAAGTGTGCCGCGACCTGCTGAGTAACCCCGTCATCGAGGATTACAAGCTGGTGGTGGAAAGCTAAACCGGGGCCGGCGCCATGCTTTTCTTCCTCGCCGTCCTGCTCCCGCCCGTGGCGGTGTTGCTGACCGGGCGCATCGGGAGCTTCTTCCTCAGCCTCATCCTGACGCTCTGCGGCGTCGTCCCCGGCATCATCCACGCCTGTATCGTTGTCGCTGATTACAAAAACGAACAGCGCTTCCGCCAGATCGCCCACGATCTCCGGCACTAGAGAATCATCTGAATTTCACCACCGCCCTCGGCAAAGTCCGCGGCGGCTCGCCACCATCAACTCTCAACTATCCACTCCTCTTTGAAAGCTGCCGTCATTCGCTTCCACGGCTCCAACTGCGACCAGGACTGCGTCCTCGCCCTCTCCGAACTCGGTGTTCCCACCGACTACGTCTGGCACAAGGACACCTCTCTGGCCGGCTATGATCTCGTCGTTTTGCCCGGGGGGTTCTCCTATGGTGATTATCTCCGCTGTGGGGCCATCGCTCGTTTTTCACCCATTATGAAGGCGGTGAAAGAATACGCCGCGTCCGGCAAGCTGCTGATGGGCATTTGCAATGGTTTCCAGATCCTCTGTGAAGCGGGCCTGTTGCCCGGCGCACTGATCCGCAATCGCTCGCTCCATTTCGTCTGCCAGCACCAGAATGTGCGCGTGGAGGATATTGCGAATCCCTTCCTCCATCTGTGCCGCACCGGCGCTGCGCTGCGCATCCCCATCGCCCACGGTGAGGGCAGCTATACGGCGGACGCCGCGACGATCCGCGATCTTGAGCGCCAGGGCCGTATCCTTCTGCGTTATGTCGATGGCGGTGGAGCTTCGGTCGATTCGGCGAACCCAAATGGTTCCATCGATGGCATCGCCGGCATTGTGAATGAAGGCCGTAACGTCTTCGGCCTCATGCCGCACCCGGAACGGGCCTGCGACCCACGCCTCGGCAGCTCCGATGGCCGCATCATTTTCGAGTCCATTCTTGCCTCCCTCGGGGCTATCAGCATGGACGAAGGCGCCGCCGCGCCCACCACCTCGCGGTCGCTTACCTAAAACATTTTTCCCGCTAATCTTTCAATGACCGTCGAACCCAAGATCACCCCAGAAGTCATCGCCAAGCACGGCCTTACTCCGGACGAATACGAGCGCATCAAATCCATCCTCAAGCGCGAGCCAAACTACACCGAGTTGGGCATCTTTTCCGTGATGTGGAGCGAGCACTGCTCGTACAAAAACTCGCGCAAGGAACTGCGCAAGTTTCCCACCACTGGCGAGCGCGTGCTCGTGAAGGCCGGCGAGGAAAATGCGGGCGTCATCGATATCGGTGATGGCTGGGCCATCGCCTTCAAGATGGAGAGCCACAATCACCCCAGCGCCGTGGAACCGTTCCAAGGTGCGGCCACAGGCGTGGGCGGCATCATTCGCGACATTTTCACCATGGGCGCGCGTCCGGTGTTCTCGCTCAATTCGCTGCGCTTTGGGCCGATCACCGGCGACAGCGCGAACGTGAAAACAAACCGGCGGCTCTTCGCGGGCGTCGTTTCCGGCATTGCGCATTACGGCAATTGCATCGGCATCCCGACGGTGGGCGGCGAGATCTATTTCGACGAGAGTTACGACGGCAATCCGCTCGTGAATGTCTTCAATCTCGGTATTCTCAAGCACGAGCAAATTGCTCGCGGCGCGGCGAAGGGCGTCGGCAATCCGGTCTTTTACGTCGGAGCTGAGACGGGCCGCGATGGCCTGGCGGGCGCAGCCTTTGCCTCGCGTGATCTCACCGAGGAGTCGAAGGAAGATCGGCCGGCCGTGCAGGTGGGTGATCCTTTCCGCGAAAAGCTTTTGCTCGAGGCTTGCCTCGAACTGCTCGCCACCGATGCCGTGGCCGGCATTCAGGACATGGGCGCGGCGGGCCTCACCTGCTCAACCTGCGAGACGGCCAGCCGCGGCGGTACTGGCGTAGAGATCGATCTCGCCAAGGTCCCGCAGCGCGAGACCGGCATGACGCCCTACGAGACCATGCTCAGCGAGTCGCAAGAGCGCATGCTGATCATCGTAAAGAAGGGGCATGAGCAGACCGTATGCGACATCTTCGCGAAATGGGACCTGCCTTACGCCGAAGTCGGCGTGGTGAAGGACGACGGCATGATGCGTGTGAAAGAAAACGGCGTCACCGTGGTGGAAATTCCCGCCCGCGCCCTGGCGGACGAGGCGCCGGTTTACCATCGTGAAGTCTCGGAGAAAA
>JBGGMZ010000450.1:0-5719 GCA_041287745.1 Chthoniobacter sp.
ACCATTCCTCTCCCATGAAACCCCTCCCTCTCCGCGCCCTCGTCGCAGCCTCCGCTTCACTCTTCCTCACCCCCGCTCTCTGGGCGGCCGCTCCCGCTGCTCCTGCGGCGGCCCCAGCCGCTCCCGCTGCTGCCGCCACTCCAGCGGCCACGCCTTTCCCGCTGCCCAAGCAGGAGCCGGATGTCGCCGCCGAGAAATACAGCAACAAGACCGGCAAGGTGGACACGGGTTTTCTAGGGGCACATGACCGCTATGTCGCCATCGCCAAGGAAGGCAAGGGCCAGCTGCTCTTCCTCGGCGATTCCATCACCGCGGGTTGGGCAGGCGGTGGGAAGAATGTGTGGGCCAAGGCCTTTCCCCAATGGCAGCCGGTCAATTTCGGGATCGGCGGCGACCGCACTCAGCACGTGCTCTGGCGCATCGAGAACGGCGAACTCGCCGATACCTTCAAACCGAAGGCCTGCGTGCTCATGATCGGCACCAATAACGTGGGTAACGACAGCGCCGAGGCTATCGCCAAGGGTGTGACGAAAATCGTCGAAACCATCCGTACCAAGACGCCCGACACCAAGATCCTGCTCCTCGCCGTCTTCCCGCGCGGCGAAAAAGCCAGCCCGAACCCCGGCCGCGAAAAGCTCGCACAGGTGAACAAGATCATCTCCAAGCTGAACGACGACAAACACGTCTTCTTCATGGACATCGGTGCGAAATTCCTCACGGCCGACGGCACGCTGACCAAGGACATCATGCCTGATTTCTTGCACCCGAACGAAGCCGGCTACCAGATCTGGGCCGACGCGATCACGCCGAAGCTCACGGAGCTGATGAAGTAAGCGCGAGTTCGGAATCGAATCTCCAAATCTACGCAGTGCGTCCGGCGGATGTTCCTCATCCGCCGGACTTGTGTTGTGATCTGAATCTCTTCCTCCTTTCAGCGGAAAATCCGTGCACGATGCAGATCCTCCGAATTCAATAAGCGCGGACTCCTGCTCATCTCTTCATGAAACGTTCCTCCCACCTCCGCGTTCTCGCGATCCTCTGTGGCACCATCGGCCTGGCCTGCTTCCCACCGCTCGTGCGCGGCGCCGATACGGATTGGCCAGCCTATCTCGGTGGCAAGGGGCGCAACCTGTATTCGCCGCTGAAGCAGATTAATCGCGACAACGTCGCGCAGTTGAAAGTCGCCTGGACCTACGACACCGGGGACAAGGGCGAGTACCAAGCGAATAACCTGATTGTCAATGGCATGCTCTACACCGCCTCGCCCACGCGCAAAGTGATCGCGATCGATGCGGCCACGGGGAAAGAACTCTGGAAATGGGATCCTGTCTCCGAACGGCCGGGCGGGAATCGCAGCCGGCAGCGCGGCCTGGTTTTCTGGCAGAACGAAAAAGGCGACGAGCAACGGATCTTCACTGGCGCGGGGAATTATCTCTACGCGATCGATGCGAAGACCGGGCAACCGATTCGCAGCTTCGGACAAAACGGATCGATCCATCTCGGCACCGGCCTGGATGTGGAAGGCACGCCGGCGGTGGGCCTCAATACGCCCGGCGTGACTTATAAGGACATGCTCATCATCGGCGGCTTTGGCGGGCCAGGCGCGATGCGCGCCTTCGATGTGCACACCGGCGAGCGCCGCTGGATTTTCCATCTCATCCCGCGGCCGGATGAATTCGGCTACGACACGTGGCCGGCTGATGCTTACAAGACGGCCACTGGGCTGATGCCGTGGTGCGGACAGTCGCTCGATGAAGAGCGCGGCATCGTTTTCGTTGCGACCAAGACCGCCGAACCCGACTTCTACGGCGGCGAACGGCACGGCAGCGATCTTTTCGCCAATTGCCTCATGGCGCTGGATGCCAATACCGGCAAGCGCCTGTGGCACTTCCAGATCGTGCACCACGATCTCCTCGATCGCGACCTGCCCTGCCCGCCCGTGCTCATCACCGTGATGCACGACGGCAAGAAGGTCGACGCTGTGGCCCAAGGTTCCAAGCAGGGGTTGCTCTATGTCTTCGACCGCGTGACCGGGAAGCCGCTCTGGCCGATCGAGGAAAAGCCGATGCCGAAATCCGAATTGCGCGGCGAAGAATCCTCTCCCACGCAACCGATCCCGACGAAACCGGCGCCGCTGATGCGGCAGAATTACGCCATGGAGGATATCTCCACAACTTCACCCGAGGCGACGCTGCTGACGGTGAACAAAGTGCAGAGCTCGCCAAACCTCGGGCCTTTCCCTTCGCCGAGCATCAAGGAGACGATCATGTTCCCCGGCTTCGACGGCGGCATGGAGTGGGGTGGCGGCGCGGCTGATCCGGACGGCGTCTATTACGTGAATGTGAACGAGATGCCGTGGATCATGCAAATGGTCGAGACGCGCAATCCCGATGGCACGCCGCTCGCGCGCGGCAAAAAGGAATACATGCTCAATTGCGCGGCCTGCCACGGGCTTGATTTCACGGGCAATCCGCAAAGCGGCTTCCCCTCGCTGGTCGATGTCCTCAAGCGCAAGACGCGCGACCAGATGGTGCAGGTCACCAAGACGGGTGCCGGCCGCATGCCCGCCTTCGATCGCTTGCCCGAAAGCGAGCGCGAAGCCATCCTCGATTACGTGCTCGGAGTGACGCCGCCGCCGGCTACCGGGCGCGCCGATGAGGCGCCCGCCGCTGCGCCGGCCAAAGGTCGCAAGGATCCGCCTTATGCCTTTGCCGGCTTCCGCCGTTTCCTCGACAAGGAAGGCTATCCTGCGATCAAGCCACCGTGGGGCACCTTGAATGCCGTGGACCTCAACACCGGCGAGATTAAGTGGAAGGTGCCGCTCGGTGAATACAAGGCGCTGACTGAGCGCGGCCTCCCACCCACCGGCACGGAAAACTACGGCGGCCCGGTTGTCACCGCCGGCGGCCTCATCTTCATCGGCGCCACCGCGGATGAAACGATCCGCGCTTTTGACAAGGATACCGGTAAGGTCCTCTGGCAGGCGCCACTCCCCTTCGGCGGCAACGCCACACCGAGTATCTACACCGTGAATGGCCGGCAATACGTCGTCATCTCCGCCGGCGGCGGCAAGTCTGGTCGTCCCGCAGGGGGCAGCATCGTGGCCTTTGCCCTGCCGGAAAAGCAGTGAGATAGCGACATCGACTGCACGCTGCGCAGGGAGTAAACGTCGCTAGGGGCGCCGCGTTGTTCTCGATCCTACGTGTGGGCACGGAGTCTAGTATTGCTAGGCACGACGCGTTTTGATAACCGAGACGCCATGTGTCTCCCCGGACTTTTTCGCGGTGCAGTAGTGGCGTTGATGATGGCGGTTCTATCGGCCGGAACCCTGAAAGCAGCTCCTGGCGATCCTGCCTTCAATACCAATGTCATCCAAGGGCTCGTGTCGACTTACGAAGGCGAAGTGCGGGACAAGGCGGATCCGCCCTATCAGGCCGGACTCCAGAGATTGAATGATTCCTACCGGCTGGCCATTGAAGCTGCGCTGCAAAAATTCACCGGGGCCGGGCAACTAGACGAAGTGCTCGCCGCACGCTCGGAGCAATCCGCATTTGCGGCGACGAGCATGGTTCCGCCCAGGGACCCACCGGGAACGAACGCGGAAATCGTGAAATTGCACAATGCCTGGCGGGCTGAGCACGATCGCTTGCTGGCTCAACGCACCGCGACGGTGAAACAAATCGCCGGTGTGTATGTGGAGCGCTGGAAGCTGCTCGAAGTCGAGTTCACCAAAGCGTCCAAACTGGAGGAAGCGATGGCTGCTCGCGCGAAGCGGGATGAGTTGGTGGCGATCCTCTCCGTGCCTTCCGGACCGGCAACACCATCCGCGCCCACTGCGCCACCCACGGCGCTCGGGCGCGCCGTTGGCACACCGCCGCCGGTTTCACGACCTCCGCTGGGAGCGCAGGCGCAGGCGGTCGATTCGCTCGATCTTTACGCCTCCGGCAGCAACGGCTGTATCGTTTACATCAACGACAAGGAAATCCTTCCAAAGGTAATGCGCGACGACGTCAGTAAAATTCGCGTGAGCTTGAAGGAAGGCGACGTCATCGCAGTCAAGAATCAGGACCGTTTTGACATCAATAGTTTCTGGCTCTCCTGCATCGCCCCTTCGGGCGAATTCCTTTTCGCGACATCCACCAAATGGAGCAGCTATGTGCCGGGGGACGTCAATCAGTGGTGGGACGTGAAGAGCGCCAAGAAGACGAAGTCCGTTCAGTATGCTCCCGACACGCAGGAGTATGTGAATCTGGTCAAGAAGAGCGCTTCTTCCACGCCGCACTATCACAAGGCTCAGCCCATCCGCTGCACCTTGAAGGAAATCGAGCGGCAAAACTTTCTCTTCTACGTCGTCACGAAAAATGACCTGCTGCCGAAGAAGGTGGATTGAGCAGGGGGCGTAATCTTTACTCCGCGTCGAAAGGAGGTATCCTGCCCTTATGCGCGAATTTACGCTCCTCGCGATTGCGTCTGCAGTGGACGTGGCCGGCATGGGAATCGGTCATTTCCTCCTGTCGAAAAAATCGACGCCTTCGTGGCGGTTGTCGTTCCCAGTATCACATCGACAACATGCGTCGCTGGCGAGTTCACCGAATTGAGGTCGCATTCAACGATCTCCAGCGGGATAGATAGCTGTTCAAAAGTGCGAAGGCAGAAGTCGGGTATGGACACGTGAGGCAGAGATAGGAATTCTTTGAGCATGATTTCCCGCGTCACAATTGAGAACTATAAGTCGGTGGAGAACGCCGCCTTCGAGGCTCGGCGTGTAAACGTATTTATAGGTGAGCCGAATAGCGGAAAATCAAATCTTCTCGAAGCCCTTGCGTTTCCCGGGCATGAAACGCTCCCCAAATTAAAAGAGCTATTTCGGCTTCAGCAGGCCTCGGATCTATTCTTTGATCGCGAAATAGAACGAGCGATAGATGTTCGATTAGAGCCAGATGTGAGTTGGACCCTGAGATTTGAGAATGGAAAATTCGTAGGCTACGCAGGCGGCTTTGGCAAAGGAGGTAAATTTGAACTGAACCAGGATGTTGGCCTTGTGAGCTCTGGTGAGAAGTCAGAGGAGATTCGTTTTTACCGCTACAAGACGTTGAGCAAGGGTCAGTGGGATAAAACGCACTACGGTTATCTGTTGCCACCCTATGGAGCAAATCTCCCCAATCTGCTCTATACCCACAAGGCTCTGCGCGAATCCGTGTCTGCATTCTTTCGTTCAAAGGATTTTCGTCTCGAATTGCGTCCCCAAGACAATGAGATTCTGATGTCGAAGGATGTTGACGGCGTCCTCTATAGCTTTTCCTTTGATTCGATTTCGGAAACGATGCGCCGCATTGTTTTCTTTAAGGCGGCATTGGAAACTAGCAGGGACGCAGTGCTGATACTCGATGAGCCGGAGGCCAATACGTTTCCGTTTTACACGAAGTATCTTGCCGAGCGGATTGCGCTAGATACCTCGAATCAGTTTTTTCTCAGCACACACAATCCCTACGTTTTGATGTCAATCATCGAAAAGACGCCGCAAATAGAACTGGCGGTGTATGCTACGCGAATGCGGAACTACCGCACTGAGGTGCGACTACTGACGCCAGAAAACTGCGCGGAAGCGTTAGAGCTTGGAATGGATCTATTTCTCAACCTTGATCGTTTCTTTCCTGAGTGATGTTGCTCCTGGAATGCAAACCGGATGAAGAGTTGGCGAGGCGGCTCGGTCGAGCTC
>JBGGMZ010000451.1:0-3116 GCA_041287745.1 Chthoniobacter sp.
GTGGTGGAGATCAATCCCGCCGTCGTCCCGGTGGCGCAGCAGTATTTTGATTTCGAGCCGTCCAAGGTGACGCTGCATTTCGGAGACGGTCGGGAATACATCAACCGCGCTCCCAAACAGTACGACGCCGTGGTGCTGGACGCCTTTCTCGGAGACTCCTCCCCTTCCCATCTGATGAGCCGAGAGGCTTTTACCGGTATCGGCAAGATGCTCAAGCCCGGCGGCGTTCTGGTGATCAACAGCTTTGGTGACTTCGCGAAAGGGCGCGATTTCTTCGTCGCCTCGCTACACAAGACATTGAAGGCTTCCTTCGGCGCGGTTCGCATCCATTACAACCCCGTCTTCGGCAACGTCTTCTTCGTCGCCACCAACGACAAGGAACTGGTCCAGCATCATGAACCCGATTTGAGAGGCGTGCCCGGCTATCTGCAGGAAGGTATCAAGGGCGCATTCGACGGCCTGATGGACACCGATCCCCGGAGCGGCATCGTCCTGACCGACGACTATAATCCGGCCGACGCCTACGACGCCGAGAACCGTGAGAACATCCGTCGCAACCTGGCGTTTCGGATGCGGTGATACGAGGTGGTTGCGGTCGATTTTGTGTCTTGGCAGGCCCACTGCTGCCGACCGACGGGTTCCTGCCATCCAACTTCGGTAACAACGCGACGGCACAATCCCCAGGGCAGCAAGCCCGACATGTATCAGCCTGGGCTGGAAGCCAGACGCTTATGACTCCGGACGGGCCTTCCCAGAACGCGCTCGGCGTGACGCTCACGGACGATGCGCGGAAGGAGTTGATATGGTCATGCGGAAATGCGGAGACGCAGCAGGAAGCGTCCACGCTCACATGAATAATGAATATCTCCGCCCCCAACAGACCTCTTGGGACACTGGTTTTTCCATGTTCCTGCTGTCGGTTGGTGGATGCAGACCAGCTTCCAAGGAGGCTACTTCGTCTCTTGCCTGGTGGCAGATGTGAAGAGGGGGAGTTTAAGGGCGTATACTCGCTGGCCAGCACCGATGTAAAGGATGCCGCTGTGGATGACGGGAGGCGAATTATGGGAGGGCATGTCAGTGAATTGAACGGTGCCAAGAAGTTTGAATTCCGGGCCATCGAGGTAAACTTGGAGGCCTTCGGAGGTGGAGAGATAGATAAAGCCGTCGTGGACTACGGGTGCCGTCCAAGGCGGGGATTCCAAGGCGGGAGTGCTCCAGAGTTTCTGTCCGGTTTTCGGTGAGAAGGCAGTGAGGTGGGTGGTGAGCGAGCGCTGATAAAGGTTGGTGCCGACGGCGAGATTGGCGATGGAGCCAAGCGGGATGCTGGATTGCCACTGCCTTTCCAGTCGGCCATCAGGCCCAAGGGTAATGGCGCACAGGGGGTAGTCCTGTTTTCTTCCGCGCTCGGCGTGGCGTCCACCGAAGGCCACGATACGACTCTGATCGAGGCGGAAGAGTTCCCAGACATCGCCGCCCCAATGCCAGCCGGGCTCGCCGGGCTGGTAGTCGGGAGCAGCGCGAAGCGAATGCAACAGTTCGCCAGCGAGCGAGTACGTCTGCACTTCGCCTTGGGCGGTAACCACGGCGAATTTGTCAGACGAAAGCGGCAGGCAGGTGGGTGAGCGATCAAGCGCGCCGCCGGGGCCAAGGTTACGCACCCAGAGGAGCTTGCCGTCGATGAGGTTTACCGCAACCAGCGTAAGGCTCAACGGGGATTGTGCTCCCTCAGGCGCGGAATTGAACGTGAAGAGGAGGGTGTCTCCGCACCGCGTGAGGGCGGGCATCAAGTAGCCGATGTCGTCGTTAAGACGCGGGGTGAGTTTGGTGGCGGTGGGAATGTCCAGATCCCAGGTCAGTTTTGGTTCGCGTGCGGTGCTGGGGAGCTGGATGCGCTGGAGATGCCAGTCGGCCGTGAGGAAAGTGAAGCCCTTTTCGAGCAGGAGCGGCGGGGAGGTGAGCGGGAGTTCAAAGCCGGATACGCGCGGGCGGCGCGAAACCGGACCGGCGAATTCGTGGACAATTTCACCGGTGGCTCGCTTACAGACAAGAAGGCGAACGATGCTCTGGCGGCTCTGCGGAGCGTAGCCGAGTATGGTACCGTCATCGGCCTGCCGCGCAACTTGCACCGGACGCTGGTCATCCGGAGCGAAACCGGTGTCAGAGACAAAGAGAAACTGTTCAGTGGCGGCAAGGACGGTGGTTTCGCCCTGAAAGGTGCGCTCAAAATGGACGACGAAAGAGCCGCCGGTGACTTGCGCCTGGCCGGTGGACACGCAAAGCATCGCGACGAGGAGAGTGAGGAATATTCGGCTCATAGCGTGCATATCAAGCACCTGTCTGTTGGGGTCGTAGCTGTTCATTAATCATTTCCTTTGAATTTGCAAGGGCTGTGCCATTGCCATGGACGGCAGACTGCCGCCTCACTTGCCGCCGTATCAAATCAATGATCAATAGATACCCCGCCAGGGAAGGGTTCGGTTCTGAATGGCGCTTAGTTTAGGCGTCGATTTTCTTGGGATATTTTCCCAGTAGCGGTTGCAGTGGGGGGACTTCTTTGAAGAGGTGTCTGGGTTTGTCGAGGGTGAGCGTCACGCCGACCACTCCGTCTACTCGGGGAGACTCCGACCGCCGGCGCGGGGTAGGCGTCCGGGTTGAGGGGGAACAGCGCGTCCAAATGGTGATTTTGCAAACTAATAGGGGAAAGAATCTCACATCGACTTTCCCCTTTCCTTTCAGCCCTCCAACCGTAACTTAACCGGCGTCGAAACATGGCTTTGCAATTCTTCAACACACTGTCGCGCTCCGTGCAGGAGTTCGTTCCGCTCGATCCCAAAGGCAAACATGTCGGCATGTACTGCTGCGGGCCGACGATCCACGACTTCGCCCACATCGGGAATTTCCGCACTTTCGTCTTCGCCGACCTCCTGCGCCGCTATCTGGAATTCCGCGGGTACGACGTGAAGCACGTGATGAACATCACGGACGTCGAGGACAAGATCATCAAGCGCGTTCGCGAAGCCGGCACTACGTTGCGCCAATACGTGTCGAAGTACGAGGACGCGTTCCTCGAAGACTTGCAGACGCTGAGTTGCCTGCGCCCGCACCATCTTCCGCGT
>JBGGMZ010000452.1:0-32413 GCA_041287745.1 Chthoniobacter sp.
TATGACAACGAAACCCTACGGCGAGCACCACATGGCGCCGAGGCCGCCGCACCTTGCGATCGGTGATGCGATTGGAGGACAGACCGTTGAAAGCAAAAATGTTTTCATTAGTTGGCGTCGCGCCCAGTCCCGCCATGCGCCCGGAATCCAAAGGTAAAATCACCGGACACTTGGATCGAAGGTAACCGGTCAGGACTCTTTCGAAAAGGCACACCGGCTTGGCTTCGTGGTTGAGAACGCTGCGCCCGACAGACTGCAGGGACATACGCAGTTCGACTTTCTCAAAATAGCGGCACATCTGCGCGGGAGTTAGTCCATAGAGAATGACCTGCCCCTTCCCAGCCTGCGCCAGACAGGTAATCTCCGTGATTCCGGGGGTATTGAGAGCGATGCGATGCAGCAACGCGGTGGCCATAAAACAAGTGGCCTGCGCGCAGAGACCGTTCAATTCGATATTCCTTACGTAGGGCACCCCGCAAATCAACCGATCCTCTCCGTACTCCGTCCCAAACCATTCCCTGATCACCAGAAAATTGGCAAAGCGCGAAGGAACCGCGAGCACCGAATCGCCCACACAGAAGGTACTTTTGCGGATTACATCGGACAGTGACCGATCTCCCCGCAAGGTAACCTCGCGTCCGTCCCTGGCTACGCTGCGCCGCCAGCGCGCCTGGTTGGCGAGCGTCCCAATTCGCAAGGCATTGACAAATGAAGTCCTTTCTTTGTTTGCATAGACGCGGATCGCAAACCTCGGGAGTGAAACTTCAAATAACTCTGCAATTCCACGCGAAATGATCGACGGGGCAAACCGGGCGTGCCAATCGGTTTGCAGCGCTTTCAGTCTTTTCTTTGATAGGACAAAGGTATCCTGCGTGCGTCGCTCCTCCAGCCACGCAAGCAACTCCGCGAGCTCAAACATCCCGGTTCTCCCGAGTTCCGTGAGAGCCTCCTCGAATTCTATTTTGTTGATAGATTCCATCTCGGGTCGAACGCCATTCCACTCAATCATGGGAATTTATAAAAGAAGCGAGAAAAAAGCGCAGCCGTAGCGGAAAACAATATAATCAAGCTTGTTAGGCTGAGTATTGCACCATCGCTGCAGCTTCTCTTTCCGGCCACAATTTGCCGATCGATCACTAATACTTTTCAGTCGTTGATCAGCAATGGATGATCCGCTCAACGCGGGCTCAACGCTATTTATGAGCGGCAGCGCCAGCGACCGGGCCGAGGCGCTTCTTACCGATGGCGAGGTCGTCGATCCACACGGTGAAGCCGTCTCCGCTGGCAGGCTGGTAGTTCGTCCAGCCGACCGAGAAGGTGTCGAACTTCGCCGGGATCTCCACGCCTTCGAATTGGCCCGCGCCCTTGTGCAGGCCGATGTCAGTGACTTCCTGGCCATTGACAAAGAACTGATAGGTCTGCGTCGCATTATCCGCGTGCCACTCGGCGAGCACCCATTCATCGGTGAACTGCTGTGCCGCCTTGGCGCCGACGCCGAATTCCTTCCGCTGCTTCGGCTGCACGTTGTAGAGATACTTGAAGGCGCCAGTGCCATTGACCGAGAGGCCCATGAGGCGCACTTCGATCGGGTCATTGGCCAGCGGGCTCGAGCACTTGCCTGCGACGAAGGTGCAGTGAATGGACGCCGTGGTCTTGCCTTCCGGGATGACAGGCAGCGGCGCGGGCGTCTTCACCTTGTAGTAAAAGCGGCCCCAGTGCTCGCTGCCGAGCGCCGCGACTTTGTCCGCCGGCAGGCTGATAAAGCGACCGCCCTTCACCGCCGGGTCGATCTTCAGCGAATGCTTGCCGCTGTGAGCCATGTCCTCGGCCACGGCGATCGCGCCGGTCTTTGTGAAGCCTTTCGGAATCTGGCCGACGGCGGTCGATTCAAAATCATCCGAGACGATAATATCGCCAGCGCTGGCCTGGGCGAAAGCGTGAGTGGAAGCAAGCGCTAGGGAGATGGCGGAAATGCACAAGAGGGGAAGTTTCATACCGCGAGTGATAGCAGGCGGCGGCGGCTCGGCTAGAATATTGTAGAGCGGAACGCTACAGAAACGGCTACCCGACCGGCTTCCCTGATGCCTACACCAGCCTGGCGTTCTGCGCGGTGGCCTCTAGGAGCATCTGGTCGGTGAGATAAAGCCGACGGGCCAGCTCGCGAGCGAGATTCATCATCAGCAGGGCGAACAGTTCGAGGTCTTCGTGCCTCAGCTGAATAAGCGCTCGCCTCGACAACACCAAAATCTCACTGTCTTTGACCGCCACTGCGGTGGCCGTGTGGCAGTGCATCGACATCATCGATGCTTCGCCAAAACTCTCGCCCACGCGAAGCTCGTGTTTGTTGATCGTCACCTCTCCCCGCCGGATCTGAATGTCGATCAGGCCGCTCTTCACCACATAGATGGCCGCCGGTTCGTCGCCCTTGCAGAAAACGCATTCCCCCTCCTTCAATCTCCACAATTCCAATTTCCGGAAGAGCACTTCCCGCTGGGCCTCGGTGACTCCACCAAAAATGCGTAACTTGGAGATGATCGCGCTGACCGACTCGAAGTCGGTCAATGGGAGATGACGAATCATGCGCCCCAATATAACCCGATTCGCCGGATGAAAAGCCGGTAAAAGCAATCAGCGCATGCACCTCGAGTGGAGGCCTCTACGTAAAATTGCGCTTGAAGGAAGCGGCCGAGAGTCTACAAGACAAGGGAGAGCAATCCGCAGAGGAGAACGCCGCATGAAGACTTCCCCAGTCCGATTTGCCGGTCTACCGAGGGTAACCGTTTAGAAGAGGTATGTGATGACGGAAGGCCCCACCAGAGTCCTGCTGATCGAAGACAACAGCATGGATGCGCGCTTGATGGAAATGCTGCTGACCAAAGCGACGCCGGGGCAATATGAAATCGAGCGGGTGGAGCGGTTGAAGGATGGCATCGAGCGGGTGAAGCGCGGCGGCGTGGACGTGATCCTCCTCGACCTGAATCTCCCCGACAGCCGCAGCTCGGAAACCTTCATGAATCTCCACGCCTGCGCCACGGAGATCCCCATTATTGCACTCACGGGCATGGACGACACGGAGCTCGCAATCACCACCGTCCAACATGGTGCGCAGGATTATCTCGTGAAGCAGGAAACCGATGGCCGGCTGCTCGATCGCTCGATTCGCTATGCGATCGAAAGAATGCGCATCAAGCGTGCATTCAACGAGCAGCGGCTGCGGGTCGCCACGCTCCTGGAGAGCATTCCGGATCGCATTTATTTCAAGGACGCCTCAAGCCGCTTTATCGAGGTGAATCCGGCCACGGCGCGCAGTCTCGGGTTGGTTGATCCCAGCGTGGCTGTCGGTCGCAGCGATTTCGATTTCTATACACCCGACCAGGCGAAAGCGGCTTTCGACGATGAGATGGCGGCGATCTGCTCCGGCGAGCCGGTCATCGGCAAACTCGAGCGGGAAACGCGCGCCGATGGCGCCGTGCGCTGGCTCTCGACGACGAAGATGCCGATGCGTAACGAGCAGGGCCGCATCGTGGGCACCTTCGGTATCTCGCGCGATGTCACCGAGCTGAAGCGCGCCGAAGAGGCATTGCGCGAAAGCGAGGCGCGCTATCGTGAGCTACTCAGCACGATCACCGACTACATCTACACCGTGTGGCTCAAGGACGGCGCGCAGGTCGGCACCACCTACGGAAAGGGCTGCGTCGCCGTCACCGGCTATTCTCCAGAAGATTTCACCGCGGAGCCGTACCTCTGGCACCGCATCGTCCATCCGGAAGACCAGGCGCTGGTCGACGGCAATATCCAACGTGTGAAGCGCGGCGAGGTGCCCGGGCAGATCGAGTATCGCATCCTTCATCGCGACGGCTCCATCCGCTGGCTGAGCAACCGCTGCGTGCCGCGCTACAGTGAGCTCGGCGCATTCGTCGCCTACGATGGTCTCGTCTCCGACATCACTGCGCGCAAGACCGCGGAAGAGCAGCTCACCAAGGCCCACCACAAGTTGCACGAGGCCTTCGCGCGGCTCAGCCAGTCGCACAAGGAACTGCTCTCCACGCAGATGCAATTATTCGAGGCGGAGAAGTTGCAATCCGTCGGCCGGCTCGCGGCCGGCGTGGCCCACGAAGTGAAAAATCCCCTCGCCATTCTCCAGATGGGTATCGGCTGTCTCCGCTCGGGCAACGGCGACTCGGGCGAGGTGCTGGAGGAAATGATGAATGCCGTGCGCCGTGCCGATACCGTGATCAGCGGGCTGCTCGACTTCTCCTCACCGAAGGAGCTGAACCTGCACGAAACCGAG
Organism: Chthoniobacter sp.; assembly: GCA_041287745.1. Lineage (GTDB taxonomy): Bacteria > Verrucomicrobiota > Verrucomicrobiia > Chthoniobacterales > Chthoniobacteraceae > Chthoniobacter. The sequence continues at coordinate 4,292 of JBGGMZ010000452.1, forward strand.
GTCAATGCCGTGGTCCGCCGCGCCCTGGACTTTGTGAAGCACGAGTTAATGCGTGCCCACGTGAAGCTCGTCACCGCCTTTTCCGAAGACCTGCCGCCATGCCGACTCGATCACAACAAGATCGAGCAGGTGCTCATCAACGTCTTTACCAACGCCTACCAGGCGATGCCCGAGGGAGGCACGCTCACCATTTCCACTTTCCAAAAAAGACTCGAAGCGGACGAAGTGACGCCAGACGCGGGCAATCGCTCGGGAGTGCGCTTTCGTCAGGGCGACCACGCTATCGTCGTTCAGGTGAAAGACAGCGGGACCGGCATACCAGAGGCGAATATTGCGCGCATCTTCGAGCCATTTTTCACCACCAAGCCGACAGGAAAAGGCACCGGACTGGGCCTCACCGTCGCGCAAAAGATCGTCGACCTGCATGCGGGAAGGATGACCATCCACAATAACGCAGGCGGCGGGGCGGTCGTCCGAATTATGTTTAAACCAACCAAAGGATACGAACCATGAACAAAGTGCGCATACTGGTAGTGGACGATGAACCGGGCTTCACGCGTCTCATCAAGCTGGCTCTCCCCGAATACGAAATTCACGAGGAAAACAACCCGACCCGAGCCCTGGATACTGCGCGGCACTGCCACCCACAGGTAATCCTGCTGGATGTCGTGATGCCGGAACTCGACGGTGGAGACCTGGCCGCAAAACTGCGCGCGGAACCGATGCTCGCGAGGGTGCCTATCGTCTTCCTCACCGCCATCGTCTCACCAAAGGAATGCCCCACCGAACAGGTCATCGGCGGTTATCCCTTCGTTGCCAAACCCGTCAGTCGAGAGGCGTTGATCCAAACTATTGAAAAAGTGCTGGCAGCTTGAGATGATAGCGCGTGCGTGCCCCGCCGGGCGCGCACGCCGCAGGTAGGAACCGGACTTCATGAACGATCGAAACCAAATCGATACGCAAGCGCTGGCACGGCTGAACAGCATCGGTGGATCGTCCTTCGTGCGGGAAATGATTGAGCTGTTCCTGGCCGATGCGCCGAAGCGCTTGCAAGCCGTGCGAGATGCCCAGGCGGTGGGCGATCTCATAGCCATCTCCGAAGCCACGCATGCGCTGAAGTCCAGCGCGCGCACACTCGGTTCGAACCATCTCCATGCGCTCGCCTCGCAGATCGAATCGATGACCCGCTTTCAGCAGTCGGAAAATCTCCCCGCCCTGCTCGACGATCTTGAGCAGGCGTGTCGCGCGTCCTGCCATCAGCTGGAAGGCGAAAAACAGAACTATCCACGATGAAGAAGATCGCACTGGTCGAGGATAACGCGGACAACCGGCTGGTGGTCCGGGTCATCCTCGGCAAGTGGTTCCAAGTCACCTGCTACGAAGATGGCCCGCAAGCCTTGGAAGGTTTCATCCACAACCGGCCCGATTTGATCCTCCTGGATATCTCACTACCCAAAATGGACGGGGTGGAAGTGCTCCGCTGCGTGCGGGCCATTCCGCAACTAAGGCCCCTGCCGGTCTTCGCCCTCACCGCCTACGAGATGCCCGGCGACCGGGAAAATCTTCTCGCCGCCGGCTTCGACGACTACATCGCAAAGCCGATCTTGAATGTGCAGGATTTCGTTGCGCGCATCCAACACGCCCTGGAGAACGTTGCTTTGTGAACCTAAGCAGCAGACACGTCCCACCGCACCGGCGCTCGAAAACGCCGGCACGGTTTCCCTGCATCACTTCGATGCAGATCAGGCAGCAATGCAAACGGCTTTGCTCTCCGTGTAAGCTTCGAGCGCCGCATGGCCCATCTCGCGACCCCAGCCGGATTGCTTGTATCCGCCAAAGGGCAGCGCTGCGTCGAACACGTTGTGGCAATTCACCCACACAGTCCCGGCCCGTAATGCTGCCGCGGCGCGATGCGCCTTCGTGATGTCCTGCGTCCACACGCTCGCAGCGAGGCCGTAGTCGGTATCGTTGGCCTGCCGGATGACCTCATCGAAATCCTCGAAAGGCTCGGCGACCACGACCGGGCCGAAGATTTCCTCGCGCACGATCTTCATGTCCGGCTTGGTGCCGGTGAAGACGGTGGGCGAAACGAAATAGCCGTGCTCGTTCGGCGATGCCTGGCCAGACACGGCATGCGCCCCTTGCTCGAGCCCGGACTGGATGAAGCTCCTCACGCGGTTGAACTGCTCTTCCGAGACGAGCGGCCCCATCTCGGTCTCCGACTTCAAGCCCGGCCCGAGCCGGATCGCTTTCGCCCGCGCCTCCATGCCCTCCAGCACGCGATCGAACACGGCCTTCTCCGCATACAACCGCGAGCCCGCGCAGCAGCATTGGCCGTGATTGAAGAAGATCGCGTTGGCCGCGCCTTCGATAGCCGCATCAAGATCGCCCGCGTCCTTGAATACGATCGCAGGCGATTTTCCGCCGAGTTCGAGGGTCAGCTTCTTCAAGTTTCCCGCTGCGGCTTTCACGATCAGTTTGCCCACTTCCGTCGAGCCGGTGAAGGCTACTTTGTCCACCTCCGGGTGGCCCGCCAGCGCAGCGCCCGCCGTCTCCCCGAAGCCGGTAACGATATTTACCACCCCCTCGGGCACGCCGGCGTTCATCATCAATTCCCCGAGCAACAGCGCGGAGAGCGGAGTTTGTTCCGCGGGTTTGAGCACCACGGAGTTTCCCGTTGCCAGCGCCGGGCCGAGCTTCCACGCCGCCATGAGCAGCGGGAAATTCCAAGGGATGATCTGCCCCACGACGCCGAGTGGCTCGCGCAGTGTGTAGGCGAAGAATTTCGCCCCCGCCGCATACGGCACACTGATCGGGATGGTGTTGCCCTCGATCTTCGTCGCCCACCCCGCCATGTAGTGGAAGAGATCCGCCGCCAGCGGGACATCCGCCGCGCGCGCCACGGCCATCGGCTTGCCATTGTCGAGCGACTCGAGTTGGGCAAACTCGTCGAGGTGATCGAGGATCATGTCCCCGACGTGCCAGAGGATGCGGCCACGGTCGGAGGGAGTCATGTTGCGCCACTTTCCCTTATCAAAGGAATGGCGCGCCGCCGCCACGGCATGGTCGATGTCCTCGGCTTCACCCTCCGCCACTTCGGCGATGGTGTCGCCGGTAGCAGGGTCAAATACACTAAACGTCTTGCCCGAGGCGGCGTCCATCCATTCGCCGTCGATGAGCAATTGTTTCGGCCCCGAGAGAAACTGGCGCACGGTCGGGGTCAGCATATCCAGCGCGCCGGCTGGTGAGGTAGTTGTACTCATAGTCTTATTTTGGTATAAAGCGGTGCCGGGCGGCAGGAGTCTGCCGGGCACAGGAATGGGATATTCCATGGAAGAGCCTCGGACTGATCGCCTCGGAGTCAAGAGGTCTGCCCATCATTCCGCCGCCGTCCACCAGCGCTGGCGTCCCCTTGACTGTGCGACGCCGTACCGCCTCCGTTCACCGTGAGAAATTCTTTCAGAAAAAGTCTGCTTGCCACACCCCTACGCCGTGCCTACTTTCCCCGCCTCTCTTCACCCATGCGCGCTTAGCTCAGTGGTAGAGCACTACCTTGACACGGTAGGGGTCACAGGTTCGAACCCTGTAGCGCGCACCATTTCGAAGCGGCAGACGATTCACACGGGACATTGGTTGAGGGGGTGGCGGAGTGTGACATCCACGCTGGCTGCCAAAAACGTTCGGCCGGAGGGGCTTCATCCCCTGGTCATGTCGAACGTTTAACCAAAAAACGTAAGCCGAGCCGTCCAGACGCACTTCTCTTGCGATAACGCTAGCGGACCCCAAAGAATCCGTAAAAATCCGCAGAAAAATGCCCAAAGACGCACCTTCGACCCCTCGTGTCCCTCGTTCCGCCTCCAGCGTCCGCTACATTTTCGCCTTCGGCCTCGTGGTCGTTTTCTTCGTCGTCAGCGCGGTGGTCGCCTATACGAATGCACGAACATTGCGGCTATCGGCACGCCAGGTCTCGCACTCCCATGAGGTCATCGGCGCGCTGGAAGACGTGTTCACCCTGCTGAAAGACGCGGAAACCGGGCAGCGCGGTTTCATTCTTACCGGCAACGAAAGATATCTGGAGCCGTACAATGCCGCCCTTCCCCGCATCGACTCGCGAATGGTGGAAGTGCAACGCTTGACCGCGGACAACCCTGCACAACAGGCCCGCATCCCTACCATCAAGGAACAGATCGCGGCCAAGCTGGCGGAACTCTCAGAAACCATCGAATTGCGTCGCAGGCAAGGCCTCGATGCGGCTCTCGCAGTAGTCCAAACCGATCGAGGCAAGGGAGCGATGGATGCTCTGCGCGCCCAGGTCGCCAGCATGGAGGATGATGAGCACAAGCTGCTCGATGCGCGTTTCCAGCAAACGGAGGTCGCATTTGCTACCGCGCTGCAAAGCGCGATCCTTACGGGGGTCGTCGGGATCGTGCTCGCAGGGATCGTGATGTGGATGCTGCGCCATGGCGCAATCGTCCGAGCCCGCCAGGAGTGGCTGCGCACCGGCCAGTCCGGTCTCAGCGAAAAACTGGTCGGCGTCCAAAGCGTTCCGGAGGTCAGCGAGACCGCACTGCAATTCCTGTCTGAGTATCTGGAGGCAAAGGCAGGAGCGATTTTCGTCGAAGAAAATGGCGCCTTTCGACGCTCCTCCACCTACGCCGTACCCGCTGCCGCGAGCCTGCCGGAACGCATCGTCCCCGGCGAAGGGTTGCTCGGTCAGGCCGCCAAGAATGCGAAGCCTTACGTCGTCCGGGAAGTGCCGGATGGCTATCTCTCGATCGGCTCCGCGCTGGGGAATGCCCGACCCCGTCACCTGCTCATCGCCGCCGCTGCAGTCGATGGCAAAGTGAATGCCGTGCTGGAGTTGGGTTTCTTCGATGAGATCGACGCAACCAGCATCGAATTCCTCGACCGCTGCGCGGAATCGATCGGCATCGCAGTCCGCACGGCGCAGTCGCGAGCCCGCATTGTGGAACTGCTGGAGGAAACCCAGCGCCAGGCTGAGGAGCTGCAGGCCCAAAGCGAAGAGCTGCGTGTCTCCAATGAAGAGCTGGAAGAGCAAAGTCGCGTGCTGAAGCAGACGCACAGCCAGCTCGAAGAGCAGCAAGTGGAACTGGAGCAGAGCAACGTGCAACTCAAGGAGCAGACCGCACTGCTGGAAATGCAGAAGGAAAACCTGACGAAGGCCAAGCTGGACCTGGAACGCCAGGCCCACCTCGTAGAGCAAGCCAGCCGCTACAAATCGGACTTCCTGGCAAACATGTCGCACGAGCTGCGCACTCCGCTCAATTCGTCCCTCATTCTCGCGCAACTCCTGGCTGAAAATCGCGGCGGCAACCTCACCGACGAGCAGATCAAATACGCCCAGACGATCAAGAGCTCCGGCAACGATCTCCTCGCGCTGATCAATGACGTGCTGGACCTCTCCAAGATCGAGGCCGGGCGCATGGACATCCGGCCACAGCGGGTGGGCATCGAGCAATTGCTCGGCACCTTGCGCGGCCAATTCGAACCGATGGCGAACAACCGAGGGCTGCGATTCGACATTCGCGTCGGGCCGGCTGCACCGCCCGCCATCGAGACGGACCAGCAGCGCCTCGAACAAGTTCTGCGCAACCTGATCTCGAATGCGCTCAAGTTCACGGAGAAAGGCGAGGTGGTGCTGGAGATCAACAATGCAGGCCCCGGTCGCATCAGCTTTGCCGTGATTGATACCGGCATCGGCATCGACCCTTCGCAGCAGCGGCTCATCTTCGAGCCCTTCTGCCAGGCGGACGGAACGACGAGCCGCAAATACGGCGGCACGGGGCTCGGCCTCTCGATCTCCCGCGAGCTCGCCCACTTGCTTGGCGGAGAAATTCATCTCACGAGCCAGCCGGGACGCGGCAGCATCTTCAAGGTGACGATCCCGGAGACGCTTTCCAGCGCGGTGGTGCTTCCTGCGCCGGCACCGACATCGGTGCCTCCGCCTCCAAGTGCCCCCACTCCCACCCCAGCGCCACCGGCCAAGACTTCCTCCCCGAAAGTCGCCGACGACCGCGAGCATCTCAACCCAGCGCAGAGGGTGATCCTGATCGTCGAGGACGACCCTCGCTTTGCCGAGGTGCTCGCCAGCCTGGGGCATGAGCACAATTTCCAGTGCATCCTCACGGCCAGCGCGCCGGATGCTCTGGAGCTAGCCCGTCAATACTCCCCCAGCGCCGTAGTCCTCGACGTCGCATTGGTCGATGGATCGGGTCTTTTTGTGCTCGAGCGGCTCAAGCACGATGCCCGCACGCGCCACATTCCGGTGCACGTCGTATCCGGAAGCGACTACGCGGAAAAAGCCCTGGCGCTGGGAGCCATTGGCTACATGCTCAAGCCCGTGCCTCGAGAGCAGCTGTCAGAGGCGTTCCGCTCCCTGGAGGCGCAACTCACGCGTCGTCTGCGGCGGGTGCTCGTGGTTGAGGATGATGAAGTTCAGCGCGGCGCCCTATGCAAGTTGCTCGGCTCGCCGGACGTCGAGACGATCGGCGCGCAGGACGCAGCCGATTGCCTGCAGCAGCTCAAGGCGCACACCGTCGATTGCATGGTGCTCGATCTCAGCCTGCCCGACGCGAGTGGATTTACCCTGCTGGAAAAGCTCAGCGCGGATGATTCCTATCCGTTTCCGCCCGTTATCATTTACACCGGTCGTGAACTGAGCACCGACGAGGAGCAGCGTCTGCGGCGCTACTCGAAGTCGATCATTATCAAGGGCGCGAAATCCCCCGAGCGCCTGCTCGATGAAGTCGCCCTATTCCTCCACCAGGTCGTCTCCGAATTGCCCGCCGAGCAGCAGCGCATGATCGAGAAAGCGCGCAGCCGCGATGCTGCACTGGAAGGCCGCCGCATCCTGCTGGCGGAGGATGACGTCCGGAATGTCTTCGCACTCACCAGCCTGCTCGAGCCCCTCGGTCTTTCGCTGGAGATCGCACGCAACGGTCTCGAGGCGATCGCCGCGCTCGATCGCGCCCGTGAAGGACAGGCGCCGCAGATCGATCTCGTGCTCATGGACATCATGATGCCGGAGATGGATGGTCTCACCGCCATGCGCGAGATCCGCCAGCGTCCCGAGTGGAAAAAAGTGCCGATCATCGCCCTGACGGCGAAGGCCATGCCGAACGACCAGGAGCAATGTCTCGAGGCCGGCGCCAGCGACTATCTGGCCAAGCCTCTCGACGTGGAAAAACTCCTGTCGCTCGTGCGAGTCTGGATGCCACGATGAGAACGAAAGCCGCCGAGACGGAGAGCATCGAGCTGCGCCTGCTGGTGGAAGCGATCTTTCAGCGCTACCACTACGACTTCCGTGGCTACTCGGAGGCTTCGCTGAAGCGACGGCTGAGCCAGGCACGCGAGCGTTTCGGCTGCGAGAGTTTCTCCGCGCTGCAGGCTCGGGTATTGCACGAGCCCCAGATGCTGCCGCAGTTGATCGGCTACCTCACCGTGCAGGTGAGTGAGATGTTCCGTGACCCCACTTTTTTCCGAGCCCTGCGCGAGCAGGTCGTGCCCCATCTGCTCACCTACCCCTCGCTCAAGGTGTGGGTGGCCGGCTGCAGCGCCGGCGAGGAGCTATACTCGCTCGCCATCCTCTTTCGCGAGGAGGGCCTGGAGTCGCGCACGATCTTTTACGCGACCGACATCAATACCGACGCCCTGCGCAAGGCGGAGACGGGAGTCTATACCCTCGATCGGATCGCCCAGTTCACCGAGAACCACCGGCGCTCCGGCGGAAAGTCATCGCTCTCGGACTACTACACCGCCGCATACGGGAATGCCGCTTTCGACAAGACGCTGCGCCAGCGGGCGGTCTTCTCGGATCACAGTCTCGCCTCCGATGCGGTCTTCGCTGAAGTGCACCTGGTGTGCTGCCGCAACGTGCTGATTTATTTCGATCGCGAGTTGCAGGATCGTTCCCTGCGTTTGTTCAAGGATTCCCTGGTCCGCAAGGGATTTCTGGGCCTTGGCGCCAAGGAGAGCCTGCACTTCTCGGCCTATCGCAATGATTTCACGGAATTCCTGCGCGACGAGCGCATCTACCAGCTGACCGGATGACGGAAGAGCCCACCGATCATTCTCCGAAGGCCATAGTCATAGGCGCCTCCGCGGGCGCAGTGGATGCTCTTTTGCAGATATTACCGTCCCTTCCCCGGGACTATCCTCTTCCGCTGATTATTGTCGTGCACCTCCCCCCAGCACCATTCACCAACCTGGCCGGGTTGTTTGCCTCGCATTGCCAGATCGAGGTCAAGGAAGCGGAAGACAAAGAGCAGATCCGCCCTGCAACCGCTTACTTCGCAGCTCCAGACTACCATTTGTTGATCGAGCCGGATTTACGGCTATCGCTCTCCAGCGAGGAGCCCGTGCTTTACTCCCGTCCCTCCATCGACGTGCTTTTCGAATCCGCCGCCGATGCCTATGGCGACTCCTTGATCGGAATCATCCTGTCCGGCGCGAACTCGGATGGCGCCCGCGGGCTGAAGGCCATCGTAGCAGCGGGCGGCGCCGCGCTCGTTCAGACACCCGCGACGGCACTCGCTGCTGCGATGCCTCAAGCAGCACTTGCCGCCTGCCCTACTGCCCGAGCCCTTACCTTGGGGGAAATTGCCACCGCCTTGAGAACTGAACCCCTCTTTGATCGCCCATGAAGAAGACCGCGATCAAGTTTCTTCTAGTCGACGATCTCGATTCCAACCTACTGGCGCTGGAGGGCCTTCTGCGACGCGACGGCCTGGAGCTGCTGAGAGCTCGCTCGGGCACGGAAGCGCTGGAATTGCTGCTCATCCATGAGGTCGCCCTGGCGTTGGTCGATGTGCAAATGCCGGGAATGGACGGCTTCGAACTCGCGGAACTCATGCGCGGCACGGAGCGCACTCGCCATGTTCCCATCATTTTCGTCACGGCCGGCGCAGTGGACCAGCAGCGGCGCTTTCGGGGATATGAAGCCGGTGCGGTCGATTTCATTTTCAAGCCGATCGAGCCTCATATCTTGCAAAGCAAATCGGGCATTTTCTTCGAGCTGGCCGAGCAGCGCGAAGCATTGCGCCGCAGTGCGGAAGAAGCGCAGGCGGCGAATCGGGCGAAGGATGAATTCCTCGCAGCGCTGAGCCACGAGCTGCGCACCCCGCTGAATCCTGTGCTCATGACCGCGGCCAGTCTGGAAAAGGACATGTCCCTCTCACAAGATGTGCGCGATCAGCTCTCGATGATGCGGCGCAATGTGGAACTGGAGACGCGTCTCATCGATGACTTGCTCGACATTACCCGGATCAGTCGCGGAAAGCTGACGGTGGCCGCTGTGTCTTCCGACCTGCACCAGCTGCTGCGTGAGACGGTCGACATCGTGCGCAACGGCGATCCGAGCCGGAGCATTGCGGTCGTGTTCACCTTGGATGCAGAGAGTCACTACGCACGAGTCGATCCCGCCCGCATCCAGCAGGTATTTTGGAATCTCATTAAAAACGCCTTCAAGTTCAGCACTGCCAACGGCACCGTCACGGTGCACACACGCAACGAGGGCACCGACAAGATCGTGATCTCAGTGGAAGATACTGGCGTAGGAATCAGCGCCGATGCGCTACCGCGCATATTCAAAGCCTTCGACCAAGGGGACAACGCGGGCAATCACCGCTACGGGGGGCTCGGTCTCGGGCTCACGATCTCGAAAGCCATTGTCGAGGCCCACGGCGGCAGCATCCAGGCGCAGAGTGATGGCCTGAACAAAGGCGCCACGTTCACCCTCGCACTTGCCACGACAGCCGCGCCGGAGGCAGAGCCTTCGCCAGGACCGAAACCACCCAGTCCCGCCGGCGGCCTGCGGGTGCTGATCGTCGAGGACCACGAAGCCACCAATACGGTTCTCGCCCGGCTCCTCACTCGCGGCGGGCACCAGGTCACCCTCTCTGCTTGCATTCAGCAAGCCCTCCAGGCATTGGGCGCGAATACTTTCGACGTGGTCATCAGCGACCTCGGGCTGCCCGACGGCAGCGGCATCGATCTCATGCGGGAGATTCGAGAGACGTATCCGGCTATGGTCGGCATCGCCCTCAGCGGCTACGGCATGGAGACCGACCTGCAAAAATCCAAGGCGGCAGGCTTCTACGCCCACCTCGTCAAGCCCATCGACATCGATCGATTACGGTCGCTGCTGGACGAGATTGCCGTCTCGCTTCCTCAGTAAATACGACAAACGTTCGCGTCCAACATGCAAGCGACACTAAGGGAAAGGCGCTCCCGATACGGTCATTCGGGAAAATAGTTAGGCTCCATTCGCGATGCTCTTCACGGAGGTAAATGGCTTGCGCACCAATTATTTATTACTCAATCACGCTTGGCGTGTGCCTTGCCGCTACCGGCAAATCGCCGGGGAGAGACATGCATACGGCATAAGATATGCGATTATATGGGTGTGCCGGAGACCCTCTGGCCTCCGGGACACGCTATGAATTTGTATGTCTCCCCGCACGACGCGGCGATCGCCGCGGAGCGCAACTGCCTGCACTGCGACGGGACCGGCCGGCGTCTCGATTTTCTCGTTTCCGGCATGCGGATCATTGCACCCTGCATGTGTCCTCTCGGTGAGAGTGAGACTACCGTGTGCGAGATCGGCAATCCGCATGCGCGCAATATTCATGACCCATCTCAGCACCGTCGGCCTTCGAACATCCTGAGGCGGCCAAAGACCACCGCCGCCTACTGGAGCAGGGTGCTACCTCAGGAAGAAGTGCTTCGAGGTCTAAGATATTAAAGCCGCCGGTCCGCGAACCTGCCTAGCCGTCGTTGCCAATGGAATTTTGCGGGCAGATCGCGGAGGCATTTTCCGCGGCAGTGATTTCTTCCGGCCCTTCCGGCTGCTTGAAGAAATAGACGTAAGTTTCGTCGTCGTTGTATTTCAGAAGCTGCGGCGCTTCATCGAGGCACACGCGGCAAGGCGTGCAGGTGTCGTCCACGTACCATGGGCCCGGCACATTCTCCGGGAGCTTGTGTGTATTGTCGGCCATGGGGCCGAAGGGCTAACCGGAATTCGCCTCGTGGGCAATACGATAGTGGAACCGCCGAAGATATCATGCCCTGTTCAAGCACGCTATTTTGCATACAAACCCCTTAACTGCGGCCAGTAACGTCACCGCCACATTGTCTATGGCTTTTTTTACCAGAGTAGCTACAAAAGCCACGCCGGCCGAGATTTCGAGCCCACTCTCTTAGTTGGCCTATTCCGCACAGTGAAAACACCCGATAGCAAGACCACCCAGAATCTCCGGCGCCTCATGCGCGAAATCCATGAACCGGCGAGCCTCTTCTCCGGCATGACCATCCAGCAGTCGCTGGCCCCGGAAAACATCATCATCTTCAAGCGCACGGACACGACGCTGCTCAAGCCGGAGGGTGTGAGTGTGAACTTTCACCACCGCTTCGAGTTGGTGACGGTGCTCGATACCGCTGCACCGGCGCGCATCGATCGCACCACTTACGATCTGCATCCCGGGGAGTGCGCGCTCATTTTTCCCAATCAATTTCACCACTTCATGGACGTCTCGAAGAGCCACCTCGACTGGCTCTTCATCACCTTCGAGCTGAAGAATCACGACGCCATCCGCGCACTGCACAATGCGCCGCGCGTGCTCGATGCTCAGAGCCTCGAACTGCTGCTCGGCATCGTGCAGGAGTTCGTGCATCCGAAAAATTCCGCCCGCGACACACTGGAGATTTCCTACAATTTGTCGCGCGTGCTGCTGCACCTGCTCGACTGCCCGCCCCTGCCGACGGATCGCCGCGACATTCACTCCAGCGATGACGTGCGCGACGTCATCCTCGAGAGCATCAACAAATACGTGCGCGCCAATCTCGGCCGCGCCGTCACCATCGCGAATATCGCCGAAGAGCTCGGCTACAGCGTGAGCCATCTGCGGGCCGTCTTCCGCGACCGGCTTGGAGTGAGCCTCGGCAAATATATGCGCGAGTCGCGTCTCTCCGAAGCCGCGCAGTTACTGCAATCCTCCACGCACAACGTCTCCGAGATCGGCGAACGTTGCGGCTTCGAGTCGCTCTACGCTTTCTCGCGCGCTTTTCGCAAGGCCTACGGCATCCCGCCGCGCACCTACCGCCAGCTTGTACAGGAAGGCGGACCGCTGCCCGTCTCGGGCAAGAAAGCCTAACTCGCGTCCGATGCCTCGGGCGCGCTATCTGTCATAAATGAACAGTTAGCTTGCGAGTTAGTCATTTCCGACGAAATCTTTCGACCGTTACTTCCCAAACATGAAAGCACTCGTCAAAGCGAAATCCGAACCCGGCCTCTGGCTGCAAGACGTCCCCGATCCAAAATGCGGGATCAACGACGTGCTCATCCGCGTCGACCGGACCGGTATCTGCGGCACGGACCTGCATATTTATAAGTGGGACTCGTGGGCGCAAAAGACCATCCCGGTGCCGATGGTGGTGGGGCATGAGTTCGTCGGCGAGGTCGTGTATGTGGGCGAAAACGTAAACGACTTCTTCCCCGGCGAAATCGTCAGCGGTGAAGGTCACGTGGTCTGCGGCCGCTGCCGCAACTGTCTCGCTGGACGCCGCCATCTTTGCGCCCACACCGTGGGCGTGGGTGTAAATCGGCCCGGTGCCTTTGCGGAGTATCTCGCGCTGCCGATGACCAATGTGTGGCATCATCGCCCCGGTATCGATCTCGATGTGGCCAGCATCTTCGATCCGCTTGGGAACGCCGTGCACACCGCGTTGAGTTTCGACGTGCTCGGTGAGGACGTGCTTATCACCGGCGCGGGCCCCATCGGCCTCATGGCCGCCGCCGTCGTGCGGCACGCAGGCGCGCGCTTTATCGTCATCACCGATGTGAATGAGCATCGCCTGGAGCTCGCACGCAAGATGGGCGCGGACGTAGCGCTCAATGTTTCCAAGGGCTCGCTTGCCGACGTGCAGAAGGAGCTCAACATGCAGGAAGGCTTCGACGTGGGCCTCGAGATGAGCGGCAACCCCGCTGCCTTCCGCTCGATGATCGATTGCATGGCCCATGGCGGCAAGATCGCCATGCTCGGCATCCCGAGCGAAGAGATCGCCATCGACTGGAACAAGGTCGTCTTCAACATGCTCACCATCAAAGGCATCTACGGCCGCGAGATGTACGAGACGTGGTACAAGATGAGCGTGATGCTCCAGAGCGGGCTCGATATTTCCCCAGTCATCACGCACCGCTTCGGTGCCGATGAATTCGAGAAGGGTTTCGCCGCGATGAAGTCCGGCGAAAGCGGCAAGGTCATTCTCGACTGGAAAGTCTTTCGCTAGTCCGCCTTCGCGGGTGAGGTGGCCCTCGCTGTGAATTTCAGCGAGGGCCGCTTGCTCCGCTCCCATTCCAAATCCCCCCTTACCCACGATGATCAAATCAATCGGCTTCCTCGCGCTCTTATCGCTCGCGTCTTCCGCTTTCGCGGAACTGCGCGTGCCCGCATCCACTGCCTATCTCGATCCCGATCCGAATGGAGCCAAAGTCTCGAAGGAAGGCATCTCCGGGTGGACGAATCCACAGATCACGGTCACGTGGTTTGGCGAGATCAAGAGCGCCGGCATGCTCGACGCCTCCGTCGTGCTCCGCCTGCCGCAGGGCGCGAACAGCCGCCTGCGTCTCACGGTGGATGGACAAAAGAAGGAGGCGCAGGCCAGTGGCAAAGGCCAGCCCGTGACAGTGAAATTCGGCACCTTCAACATCGCCAAGGCCGGTTATGTGAAATTCCAGCTCACCTCGCTGAATCCCAATGACAAGCCCGCCGGCGATCTCGACGCCCTCGTGCTCGACGGCGCCGCCGTCCAGGGAGCGCACTTCAATCTCGACCCGCGCCGCAACGCCGCAAGCGTGCATTTGCAATACTCCACGCCGCCCAATGCGGAAGTTGCCCTCTTCTACAATGAAGTCACCGCGGTCGAAGATCCGGTCGCGACTTACTACATGGCCTGCGGCTTCGCCCGCGGTTACTTCGGCATGCAGGTGAATTCGGCCACGGAGCGCCGCATCATCTTCTCCGTGTGGGACAGCGGTTCAGGGCAGAACGCGAAGAATCGCACAGACGTCACAGACGAAAATCGCGTCAAGCTGCTCGCCAAAGGCGAGAACGTTGTCGGAGGTGAGTTCGGCAATGAAGGCACCGGCGGCCACTCGCATCTGGTCTACAATTGGAAGACTGGCCAGCCGCAGAAGTTCGTCGTCACGGCGAAAGCGGAGGGCGATCACACGGACTACACCGGATATTGGTTCCATCCGGAGCAGAAGACTTGGAAATTGATCGCCAGCTTCCGTGCCCCGCACGATGGCAAGTGGCTGCGCGGCCTGTATTCCTTCAGCGAAAACTTCGGTGGCTCGAATGGTCATCTGCAGCGCAAAGCTCTCTTCGGACCGCAATGGATCCGCCTCGCTGATGGCAAATGGCAGGAGATTACGGACGCCAGCTTCAGTCACGATGGCACCGGCAAGGAAAACCGTATCGACCGCTACATGGGCGTGGAGAAAGGGCTTTTCTTCCTCTCCAATGGCGGCTTCGTCCCCGGCTACACGAAATTCGGCGACAAGTTCAACCGCCCAGCCACGAGCCGTCCGCCGGAGCTGCAATTGCCCACCCCACCCGCAAGCTGATGCCATGATTGCCACCTACAAGGATCATCTTCTCAAGCAGCTGACCGACATCCGTGCAGCCGGTCTCTACAAATCCGAGCGAATCATCACCACGCCGCAGGACGCGCACATCCGTGTGACGCAACCCGCCGACGGGAACGGCGAGCGCGAGGTGCTCAATCTCTGCGCGAATAATTACCTCGGCCTGGCGGAGCACCCAGACGTCGTCGCCGCTGCGCATGCTACGTTGGATCGCTGGGGCTATGGGCTATCGTCCGTGCGCTTCATCTGCGGCACTCAGCAGTTGCACAAGCAGCTGGAAGCGAAGCTCAGCGAGTTCCTCGGCACTGAGGACACGATTCTTTATTCCTCTTGCTTCGATGCGAATGGAGGCCTCTTCGAAACGCTGCTTGGGCCGGAAGATGCCATCATTTCGGATGAACTGAATCACGCCTCAATCATCGACGGCGTGCGGCTCTGCAAGGCCCAGCGCTATCGTTACAAAAACAACGACCTCGCCGACCTCGAAGCTAAACTCAAGGAAGCCACGGAAAAAGGCGTGCGCTTCAAGATGATCGCCACCGATGGCGTTTTCTCCATGGATGGCTACATTGCCAACCTCAAAGGCATCTGCGATCTGGCGGACCAATACGGCGCGCTGGTGATGGTGGACGATTCGCACGCCGTCGGTTTCATGGGCCGCACGGGCCGCGGCACGCACGAGCATTGCGACGTGATGGGCCGTGTGGACATTCTCACCGGCACGCTCGGCAAAGCCCTCGGCGGCGCCAGCGGCGGCTACACCAGCGGCCGCAAGGAGATCATCGAGCTGCTCCGGCAGCGCTCGCGGCCGTATCTCTTCTCCAACACGCTCGCCCCCAGCATCGCCGGTGCCTCGCTCAAGGTGCTCGAGTTGCTCAGTGCCTCGACCGCGCTGCGCGACAAGCTGGAGGTAAACACGCGCTACTTCCGCGAAGCGATCGCCAAGGTCGGCTTCACCATCCTCCCCGGCACGCATCCCATCGTGCCCATCATGCTCGGCGAAGCCACGCTCGCGCAGCGTCTCGCAGAGGCCATGCTCGCGCGTGGCGTCTATGTCGTGGGCTTCTTCTATCCCGTCGTGCCGCAGGGCAAGGCGCGCATCCGCACGCAGATCAGCGCGGCCCATTCGCGCGAAGACCTGGACTTTGCGGTGAATGCCTTCGCGGAGGTGAAGCGCGAACTCGGGATTTGATGCTACCTTAAGTTCATCCTCTCCGATGCACGCGCATGAACCTCTCCGTTCTTGAGTTCTTCACCATCGGCATCGGGCCGAGCAGTTCGCACACCGTCGGGCCGATGCGGGCCGCCCGTCGCTTTGTCACGAGGTTGACTGAGGCAGGCTTGTTGGAGAGGACCTCGCGGGTGGAAGGCCACCTCTACGGCTCGCTAGCCCTGACCGGACGCGGCCACGGCACCGACCGCGCGATCCTGCACGGACTGGAAGGCGAGGCACCGGAGACGATCAACGTCGACCAGATGGCGGCCCGACTGGACAAGATTCGTTCACAACATCGCCTCCAGCTCGGCGGGGTAAAAACGATCGGCTTCGATGAGCGCGCCGACCTGCAATTTCACCGCTCGGAGGTGTTGCCCGCGCATCCAAATGGCATGCGCTTTGTCGCCTACGATGCCGCGAATGCGGAACTCCTTTCGCGCACTTACTACTCCATCGGCGGAGGCTTTGTGGTGAATGAAGGCGCTGCGCAGCGCGATGAATTGAGCGCCGACCAGCGCGAGCTCCCCTACCCTTTCCGAACGGGCGACGATATGCTGCGCATGGCCCGTGAGTCAGGCTTGAGCATCAGTGAAATGACGCTGCGCAACGAAGCGGCATGGCGCCCCGAGGCGGAAACCCGTGCGGCGCTGCTGCAGGTCTGCCGGGCGATGCAGGAATGCGTGGAGCGTGGCTGCCATGGCAAAGGAATACTACCCGGCGGCTTGCACGTCCCACGGCGGGCGCCCGCCATTTACCAGGATCTAACCACTCATCCGGAAGCCGCCTTGCAGGACCCGCTCACAGCGCTTGATTGGGTAAGCTTGTGGGCCATGGCGGTGAACGAGGAGAACGCCGCGGGCGGACGCGTCGTGACCGCTCCCACGAATGGCGCCGCCGGCATCCTTCCGGCCGTCCTCCATTATCTTCTGCGCGTCCAAGGCGTGACCGATGAAGACAAGCTCGTGCGCTACCTACTCACCGCCGGTGCCATCGGAATTCTCTACAAGCTCAATGCCTCCATCTCCGGGGCGGAAGTCGGCTGCCAGGGCGAAGTGGGTGTCGCCTGCTCCATGGCCGCCGCCGCGCTTTGCGAAACACTCGGCGGCATGGTGCCGCAAGTCGAGAACGCCGCGGAGATCGGCATGGAACACAACCTCGGCCTCACCTGCGACCCGGTCGGCGGCCTGGTGCAAGTCCCGTGCATCGAGCGCAATGCCATGGGCGCAGTGAAAGCGATCAACGCCGCCCGCCTCGCCCTGCGCGGCGACGGCACGCACCGCGTCTCGCTCGACAAGGTCATCGCCACCATGCGCCAGACGGGCGCCGACATGAGCACGAAATACAAGGAGACCTCGCGCGGCGGGTTGGCGGTAAATGTCACCGAGTGCTGACACTTTCTACATTCGCCTTCATCCTTTCGCCTTGCTTCGATGGACATCCTATCCGCCACGCTGCTCCTCCTCACCATCATGGACCCGCTGGGCAACGTGGCCATCTTCACCTCCGCTTTGCGTTCCGTGCCACCGGAGCGCCGCATCCGGGTCATTGCGCGGGAGCTGATCATCGCTCTCATCATCCTGCTGGTCTTCCTCTTCTGCGGCCCGTGGCTCCTCTCCCTTCTTCATTTGAAAGAGGAGACCCTTTCGATCAGTGGTGGCATCGTCCTCTTCCTCATCGCCCTCAAGATGATTTTTCCAAGCGGACGCGAGGGCGATGAGCTGATGATCGAACCTTTCATTGTTCCACTCGCCACCCCGATGATCGCCGGCCCCTCCGTGCTGGCGACACTTCTGGTGATGGTTAGTTCGCAGCCTGAGTTGATCTTCCGCTGGCTGATCGCGTTGCTCTGTGCGTGGACGATCACCGCCGCTGTCCTTCTTTTGTCACCGATGCTAGCGCGCATCCTGAAACAAAAAGGCTCGATGGCCATCGAGCGCCTCATGGGCATGCTATTGGTCATGGTCGCGGTGCAGATGTTCCTGAACGGCCTGAAGCGCTATCTCCAATCCTAGCGAGCGCTTACGCGTTTGCGTAGCTGGCCCACGAGGGCAATCCTGCTAATACATGCCACCTTTCAGGGCATATCCCTGCGTCGCTTTCTGACCATGCGTTTCCGCTCCTCCCCCTTGACTCAAAACCGTCCCGCCCGCCTCCTCGCGGCTGGTCTTTTTCTCGCCGCCTCGGGGTTTGCCTCGGCCGACAATGGAGAGAAACTCCAGTTCAACCGGGACATTCGGCCGATCCTTTCCGACAACTGCTTCGCCTGCCACGGGCTCGACGCCAAAAAGCGCGAGGCCAAGATGCGCCTCGATACTGTCGATGGCGCGACGAAGCCCAATGACGACGGCGACATTGCCATCACCCCGGGCGACTTGGCGAAGAGCGAGGTCTGGCAGCGCCTCATCAGCACCGACAAGGACGAAGTGATGCCGCCGCCCAAGGCGCACAAAACCCTCACCGCCGGACAAAAAGACACGATCAAACACTGGATCGAACAAGGCGCGCCTTATCAAAAACATTGGGCATTCGAAACCCCAGTGAAACCCGCGGTTCCCGACATCCGAAATCCGAAATCGGACATCCGAAATCCCATCGACGCTTTCGTCCAGCAGCGCCTCGACAAAGAGGGCCTCAAGCCCTCGCCCGAAGCCGATCGCGAAACCCTCATCCGTCGCGTTACCTTCGACCTCACGGGCCTTCCGCCGACTCCAGCGGAAGTAGACGCTTTCGTCGCCGACAAATCTCCGGACGCTTACGACAAGGTCGTGGCTCGCCTGCTCGCCTCGCCGCACTACGGCGAGCACATGGCGCACTACTGGCTCGACCAGGCGCGCTACGGCGACACCCATGGCCTGCACCTGGATAACGAGCGCTCCATGTGGCCCTACCGCGATTGGGTCATCGAAGCCTACAATCGCAACCTGCCTTTCGATCAATTCACCATCGAGCAACTGGCCGGCGACCTCCTCCCCAACGCCACACGCGAGCAAATCATCGCCAGCGGCTTCAATCGCTGCAACGTGACGACGAGCGAAGGCGGCTCAATCGATGCGGAATACGTCTTCCGCTACGCCGTCGATCGCACCGCCACCACGGTGAACACCTGGCTGGGCCTCACCGCGCAATGCGCCGTGTGCCACGACCACAAGTTCGACCCGATTTCGCAGAAGGAATTCTACCAGCTCTACGCTTTCTTCCACAGCGCCGCCGACCCCGCCATGGATGGCAACAAGCTGCTCACGCCGCCCATCCTCAAGCTCAGTGATGCCGAGCAGGACAAGAAACTTGCGGAATTCGATGCGAAGATCGGCACGACGCAGAAGCAGATCAACGAGGCACTGGCCAAGGTGGAATATACCGATCCAGCGACCGTGGAGCCGCATCCTCCCATCGAGGAAATCGAGACAGTTTGGTTCGACGACGATTTTCCGACTGGAGCCAAGCCCGCGGCCGCCGGGGATCCCATCAAGTGGATTACCGCCGAGGAAGGACCGGTCTTCAGTGGCAAGCGCGCGCTCAAGCGCACGGGTAGTGGTGTAGTGCAGGACTACTATTCCGGCGGCGCCGCACCGCTCGAGGTGCCGCCCAGCGGAAAACTCTTCGCCTACGTTTACCTGGATCCCAAGGACGCGCCGAAGGCCGTCATGCTCCAGTATCACAAGGGCGACTGGCTGCATCGCGCCGTATGGGGCGACTACGAGGCCATCCAGTTTGGCAAGGCTGACACGACCGAACGAGTGAACATGGGAGCCTTGCCCGACACCGGCAACTGGACCCGCCTGGAGGTCGACGCAGACAAGCTCGGTCTCAAGCCCGGCGATCTCATCACCGGTCTCGCTTACACGCAGTCCGGCGGCACCGTCTATTGGGACAAAGCCGGCGTCACGGGCCGCAAGGATCCCGCCGCAGATGCCACACTCTCGCAGCTGGTGTGGGAGAAAAAGCACGACGGCAAGAACACGCCCGAGCTACCCGCGGACATCAACAAGATCTTCCGCACCATCAAACGCACAGAGCGCAATGCCGCCCAGCAGAAGCAACTCCGCGAGTATTTCATCGTCAATGTCTTCGCCGGCGCAAAGCCGACCTTCGACCCGCTGAACACCGAGCTCGCGAAGCTGAAAAAGGATCGCGATGCGCTCGACGGTAACATCCCTGCCACGCTGGTGATGAACGACATGCCCCAGCCGCGCGATAGCTTCATCATGCTCCGCGGCCAGTACGACAAGCCCGGCGAACAGGTCCACCGCAACACGCCGGCGATGTTCCCGACGCTGGCGAACACGCAGAACCCCACCCGTCTCGATCTCGCCCGCTGGCTCGTTGCCCCGGAAAACCCGCTCACCGCACGCGTGACGGTCAACCGCCTCTGGCAGCAATTCTTCGGTTACGGCATCGTCAAGACCTCCGCCGATTTCGGTTCGCAAGGCGAGCCGCCGAGCCATCCCGAACTGCTCGACTGGCTGGCCGTGACCTTCCGCGAATCCGGCTGGGACATGAAAGGATTCATCCGTGGCATCGTCACCTCGGCCACTTACCGGCAATCCTCCGCCGCCTCGCCTGAACTCTGGAAACGCGATCCGGAAAACCGCCTCCTCGCGCGCGGTCCGCGCTTTCGTTTCGATGCGGAGGTCATCCGCGACAACGCGCTCTACGTCAGCGGCCTGCTCAAGGATCAGCTCGGCGGCAAGGGCGTGAAGACCTATCAGCCACCGAATATCTGGGAGCCAGTCGGCTTCGGCGGCAGCAATACGCGCTTCTACAAGCAGGATAGCGGAGACGCACTCTATCGTCGCAGCATCTATACCTTCATCAAGCGCACTGCGCCCGCGCCCTTCATGACGACCTTTGATGCGCCCTCACGTGAGCAATTCTGCACCCGCCGGGAGCGCAGCGACACCCCGCTCCAGGCGCTCCAGCTCATGAACGATGTGCAGCACTTCGAAGCCGCTCGGGCGCTCGCCACGCGCATCCTCACCGAAGGCGGCGACGGCAGCGCGGCGCGCATCGCGTGGGCCTTTCGCACCGTCGTGGGACGACACGCCAGCGACCGTGAAACGCTCATCATCTGGGGCGCTTTGGAAAAGCACCTGGCGCGTTATCAAAAAGATCCCGAAGCCGCCAAGGCAGCGGTACACAACGGCGAATCCGCTCCGCCCGCCACCCTTCCTGAACCCGAGCTCGCCGCCTGGACGCTCGTGGCCAACCTGCTGCTCAACCTCGACGAAACCGTGACCAAGAACTGACACCATGAATCCATTCTTCGAACACGACCTTCTTCAAACCCGCCGCCAGTTCTTCGGCCATAGTGGTCTGCGCCTCGGTGGTCTAGCGCTCGCCAGCATGCTCGGCCGCGCCAATGCAGCGACTTCTGCCAATAGTCCCCTCGCGGCTGCGGCCGCTGAAGCGGGCCGCATTCATCCGGCTCTCGCTGGTTTTCCGCACTTCGCGCCGAAAGCAAAGCGCCTCATCTATCTGCACATGAATGGCGGGCCGTCGCAGCTCGACCTCTTCGATTACAAACCGAAGCTTGCTGAGCAGTTCGACAAGTACCTTCCGGATTCCATTCGCAATGGCCAGCGTATCACGACGATGACCAGCGGTCAGTCGCGGCTGCCTATCGCGCCGTCCATGTTCAAGTTCGAGCAGCACGGCAAGTGCGGCATGTGGGTGAGCGAGCTACTGCCCAAGATCTCCGAAATTGTCGACGAGATGGCGCTGATCAAGACGGTCAACACTACCGCGATCAATCACGACCCGGCCTGCACGTTTGTCATGACCGGCAGCGAAGTGCCCGGCAAAGCGAGCCTCGGCTCCTGGCTCTCCTACGGCCTCGGTAGCGAGAGCAACGACCTGCCCGCCTTCGTCGTGCTCACACCCACCTGGTCCGCGAAGGCCAATGCCCAGGCGCTTTTCACTCGCATGTGGTCGAGCGGCTTCCTTTCCACGAATCACACCGGCGTGGCACTCCGTGCGGTCGGTGATCCCGTGCTCTTCGTCAAGAATCCGGATGGCGTCAACACCGGCGACCGGCGCACCATGTTGGACGCGCTCGGCCAGCTCAATGAGCTGAACTTCCAACGCTTCGCCGATCCGGAAATTCACACCCGCATTTCGCAATACGAGATGGCTTTCCGCATGCAGCGCTCCGTGCCGGAACTCACCGATCTCTCGGGCGAGGACGCCGCCACCATCGAGATGTACGGCCCCGATGTGAAGAAGCCGGGCACCTTCGCCGCCAGCGCCCTGCTCGCCCGGCGCCTCGCCGAGCGCGGCGTGCGCGTGGTGCAGGTGCTCCATCGCGGCTGGGACCAGCACGGCAGCCTGCCCAGCGACATCCGACTCCAGTGCGGCGACGTCGACCAGGCTACCGCTGCGCTCGTGAAAGACCTCAAGCTGCGCGGCATGCTGGACGACACACTCGTCGTCTGGGGTGGCGAATTCGGCCGCACCGTCTATTCCCAAGGCACCCTCACGAAGACGAACTACGGCCGCGACCATCACCCGCGCTGCTTCTCCATGTGGATGGCCGGCGGCGGCGTGAAGCCCGGCCTGGTCTACGGCGAGACCGACGACTTTTCCTACAACGCCGTCGAGAATCCGGTGAGCCTCTACGATCTCAACGCCACCATCTTGCAGTGCATGGGAATCGACCACTCGCGCTTCACCTACAAATCCCAAGGTCTCGACCAGCGCCTCACTGGCGTGGAACCGGCGAAGGTGGTGAAGGATATTCTGGCCTGATCCATCGCCCGCTGCACAAGAGACGCGGCAGTGTTAATCGATCGCTCCGCCCGAAAGCGACACGGAGCCAACGCTCCGTAAAATATCCTTCGGTGAATCCCAGCTCGTGTATTCTGCGTGGGTGCGTATCCATTCAGCACGCCGCTGCGCATCTTTGAAAACGTCGTCGGGCATCCCAGCCGGCTGGAAGGTCAATTCCACCATTACGAGTTTGCCGTCGACCACAATGTGGCGGACGTAATACCGGAACGTCGGCGGCCAGAAGAGCCCGCCATCCATTTCAAAGTGCAGTCCGACCTCCCCGCGCGTCATGCCGGGATGCAACTTTGCGATCTGCTCCTGTGCCACCTTGGGCAAGCTCGCCGTCACACTGCCCACTTGAGGCTCATCCCCGGCCAACGCCATTCCAGCCCATAGAACGAATAGTAAAAGTGCGTTCCTCATGACGGGATTGTGAGGTGGCCATCACGATCAATCAAGTGAGCACCGTGGCCTTGCGCGTGTCATAAGCAGAGAAGGGTCTCGTCTGTGACGTTACTATCAATACACATCCTATACCCCCTATGACGTTTCCATCCGTTCTCGACCGCGTCGTTGTCATTCTCCTTTGCCTCGCTGGGTCGGCCTTTGCGGAGCCAGCCTTTAAGGTCGCCATCGATACCTCCAAGGCGCCGGAGTGCGTGGCCTTTGCTGAGAAGAGCAAGGCGCTCGTGGAGGAGTGGTATCCGAAGATCAATGAGATCCTTTTCGAGAAAGGGCATCCGCTGCCGGCCGCGGAAATCACGCTCATCTTCGAGCCGATGAAAGGGGTAGCTGACACCAGGAAGAATGTGATCCGCATCTCTGCCGAATGGGTCACGAAAAAGGCGCCGAACGACTACGGCATGGTGGTGCATGAGTTGACCCACGTGGTGCAGGACTACCAGGGCAAGGGCGAGGGCTGGCTCACGGAGGGCATCGCCGATTACATCCGCGACCGGCATTTCGAGCCGGGCGTGCGGCATCACCGGATCGATCCCGACAAGAGCAGCTACCGGCAGGCTTACGGCACCGCGGCGACCTTCCTCATGTGGCTCGAGGAGCACAAGGACAAGGACATCGTGCGCAAGCTGAACGTAGCCTCGCATGACGGAAAATATTCCCCCGCCCTCTTCAAGGAATACTGTGGGGCCGATCTCGATATCCTATGGAAGGAATTTGCCGAAACCTATCGCAAGCCATGACGAAGATCGCACCTCCTCATAAACGGCGAAGTGCTCTTTCATTAAGAACCGCCGGCCGGTTTGGCAGGTTGGCCTCTTTCGCCATTACTCTCAGCCTGAGCATCGCAGCTTCGCTGGCCGTAGATCGGCCGTCGGCAGCCAAATTGCCGAAAGGCCACATCGTCGCCGAGGATTCACATTCGCCAGATCAGCGGTATGCGGTCACGGTTTTTAATAACAGCGCAATGGAGGAGCCGCCGGCGGGCGCGGATGCCAATCGGGTCATCGAACTGAAGACCGGGCGGGTCGTGGCTGTGCTCCCCGGCGAGCCAGGGCTGGTGCGCATGAACCACGGCGATCTCATGCCCGCTCGATGGTCCGCCGACAGCTCGGTGCTCCTCTGGGAAGTCGCCGGCAAGTGGTTCCACGACGCGATGGTGCTGGTCCGATTGGATCAGGGGAAACTGCTGTGGCAACGTGATGTATTGAAACTCCTGCAGCAGGAAATCCTCACCCGCACCCGCACTTTGAATCCCAAGACATATGCCAGGGTGAAGAAGGACCACATCGGCTGGGGCTCCGCCTATCCCGAGGGATTTTGTGTGGAAGTCGAAGCGCTGAATCCAATCGCCTTCCCGCTGCGAGTGCGCGCGCGACTGGCATCTGAAACGAAAGTCGAATCGATTCTCGATACGCATCTCGAAGGCGAGATCAATGCGAAGGGCGAACTCAAGATCACGAAATTTGCCTCCGGCCCCGGCCCGGTGCAGCGCAATTTCTGATCGTCCCTGAACAAAGACTCTCTGCGCCGTGAGCTCTCCTTTTGACCCAGCATTGATTGAGCGCGCTGTCCTGCTCGCGCGAGAACTGCAGGCGCGAGCGACCGCGCTGCAGACTTCCTCCGAACGCCGCCAGCAAGCGGAACTGGATCGCATGCTGCATGTGCCAGAGGACAAGGCGACACTCGTGCAACTGACTGACCGCGCCTTCCGCGCCCACGCACCCGAGCGGGTGGCCGAGCAATTCACGCACATCCTCGATGTCCAGGGTGTGCCGCGCTTTTTCAGTCCCATCGATCGCGCGCTGCTCCGCGGGTTCCAGACGTTTGGCGGCTGGCTGCCTGGCGTCGCCGTGCCGCTGGTGAAGGGACACATGCAGCAGGAAACGGCGAATGTCGTGCTCCCTGCTGAACCCGAGGTGCTCGGCGAGCACCTGCGCGCCCGGCAGGAGGAAGGGCTGCGGATGAATGTGAATTTTCTCGGCGAGGCACTGCTTGGCGAGGAGGAAGCGCAGCGGCGCATGCGCGGCTATCTCGAGGCATTGCAATCACCAGACATCGAGTGTCTCTCGGTGAAAATCTCCACGATCTATTCGCAGATCTCGGCCGTGGCCCGCGCACATACCGTGGCGGTGCTGTGTGACCGACTGGAGCAACTCTACCGCACAGCGATCGGCACCGCTTTCCTTCGCGAAGGACGCCGCGTCCCGAAATTTCTCTACCTCGACATGGAGGAGTATCGCGACCTGCGACTGACCGCGGAAGCCTTCATGCGTACGCTCGACCGACCGGGCCTCGAAACGGTCAGCGCGGGTATCGCCTTGCAGGCTTACATCCCGGACTCCGCCCGCGTACTGCGTGAACTGACAGCATGGGCGCATCGGCGCGTAGCGAGCGGCGGTCACCCCATCACCGTGCGAATCGTAAAAGGTGCGAACATGGAAATGGAGCGGGTGGAGGCTTCGCTGCGCGGCTGGCCGCAGGCTCCGTTTAAAACCAAGGCCGAGACCGATGCGAACTACAAGCGCATGCTCACCGAGGCGCTCACTCCGCAGAATCTCTCCGCCGTGCGCATCGGCGTGGCATCGCACAATCTGTTCGATCTCGCCTACGGCCTCGTCCTCGCAGCTGCCGCGAATGCCGGAGATCGCGTGCAATTTGAGATGCTCGAGGGGATGGCGAATCACCAGCGCCGCGCGCTCTTCGAGCACTCGCGCAATCTGCTCCTCTATGCGCCCGCCTGCCGGAAAGAGGACTTCCTGAACGCCATCGGCTACCTCATTCGCCGGCTCGATGAGAATACAGGGCCGAACAATTTTCTCCGCCATGCGTTCAAGCTGCGCGTCGGCACCGAGGAGTGGAAAACGCTGGAGCGCGGTTTCCGCGATGCGTTTCACCTCGGCATCTCCGATGCGCCACGCCGAACGCAAGATCGCCAGATAGCGCATACGGAAACTCCGCGCGAGGAGTCGCCGTGGGTGGAATTCGTGAATGAGCCGGACACCGATTTTGCGCTGCCTCAGAATTCGGAGTGGGCGGAGACGATCGTGCGGAAGCACCCGGAGCTTGAGCGCATTCCTCTCATGCTGGCAGGCGAGACAGTCCGCAATCGCGAGACCCGCTCCTGCTTCGACCCATCCCGCCCGGGCGTCACGCTCTGCGACTACGCTGTCGCCACGGATGATGACGTGGACAAGGCAGTTACCACGGCCCGCAGCGACCCTTCCGGCTGGCGCTCCCGCAGTCACAAAGCTCGTTCCTCAGTTCTCGCCCAAGTCGCCGTCGAACTCCGCAGAGCACGCGGGGAGTTGCTGTGGGCTGCGCTGGCCAACGGCGGCAAGACTCTCCTCGAATCCGACCCCGAAGTTTCCGAGGCCATCGATTTCGTGGAATTCTATCGCGCCTCGGCCCGCGAGTTCTTCGATCTCCCTTCCGTCGGGACCCGTGGCCTCGGCGTGGTCGTCGTAGTCCCACCCTGGAATTTTCCCATCGCCATTCCGTGCGGTGGAATCGCCGCCGCGCTGGCCGCGGGCAATACCGTAATCCTCAAGCCGGCGAGCGACACCGTGCTGGTGGCGTGGGAACTGTGCCAATGCTTCTGGCGCGCCGGGATTCCGCGCGACGTGCTGCAATTTCTCCCCTGCCCCGGTAGCGGCCCGGGCCAGCGGCTCGTCACGCATTCGCAAGTCGATGCCGTAATCCTCACCGGCGGCACCGAGACCGCGTTGCGCCTGCTGAAGGCGCGACCGGAGATGCGTCTCTTTGCCGAGACCGGCGGAAAAAACGCCACCATCGTCACTGCGCTCGCCGACCGCGAACAAGCCGTGAAGCATGTCCTGCACTCCGCTTTTAGCCACAGCGGACAGAAGTGCTCGGCCACGTCCCTGCTGCTGCTCGAAGCGGAAATCTACGACGACCCGGCCTTCAAGCAGATGCTCGTCGATGCCGTGCGCAGCTTGCAGGTCGGCTCCGCTTGGGATCTCGCCACGAAGATCGGCCCGCTTATTCGCCCGCCCAGCGGCGAACTCGGCCACGCGCTCACCACGCTGGAGCCCCACCAGTCGTGGGCGGTCGAGCCAAAACAGATCGGAGACAACCCGCGTCTCTGGTCGCCGGGAGTGAAGTGGGACGTGCAACCCGGCAGCGTCACGCATCTCACCGAGTTCTTCGGACCGCTGCTCGGGGTGATGCGATTCACAAAGCTCAGCGAAGCTATCGCTCTCGTAAACGCCACCGGCTACGGGCTGACCTCCGGTCTCGAATCACTCGACGAGCGCGAACAGGCTGAATGGCGCGACAACATCCGCGCCGGTAATCTCTATATCAATCGCCCCACCACTGGTGCGGTCGTGCTGCGGCAGCCTTTCGGAGGCATGGGCAAATCGAGTTTTGGACCGGGCATGAAAGCCGGTGGACCAAACTATGTGGCGCAATTCCTACTTTTCACGGAGCGACAGATGGCCACGAACAGCCGCCTGGTCCAGCAGCCGCGCCTGCGCGATCTGCAGGAGCGCCTGCTCGCCGTGGAGATCGACGCGCCACCCGCTGAAGTCACACGCGTCCTCGCCGCGATTAGCAGTTACGACCGCTGGATGCGCGAGGAGTTCGGCCAGCCGCACGATCATTTCCGCCTGCTCGGTGAGGACAACCTGCGACGCTACCGACCGCCACGCGAGGTGCGAATCCGCGTCCATGCGGAAGATTCGCTCTTCGAGATTTTCGCGCGCGCCTGCGCTGCTCAAGCCGCGGGCTGTCGTGCGCTGGTCAGTTCTCCGCCGGATCTGGATGCGAAAGTCGTCCAGATCCTGGATGACTTCACCGATGCATGGGGCGGCGCGATTGAGTTCCTCGATGAGACGGACGAGCAACTCGCGGCCACCATTCGCAAAGGCGAAGTCGAGTGCGTGCGCTTCGCCGCAAGAGACCGCGTGCCAGCGCTCGTGCGTGAGGCCGCGGCGGAGGGCTTCGTCTATCTTGCCGATGGACCTGTGCTGGCCGAAGGCCGTGTGGAGCTGCT
>JBGGMZ010000453.1:0-7012 GCA_041287745.1 Chthoniobacter sp.
GAGAGGGAGGAAGCACTTGCATAACGCCTGCGTGCCTTCTTTCAATTCGTTCGGCAAGGTTGAAAGATCATTGCGTTGCCTGCTGTAGCGGCGGTCTCTGACCGTCGGTCGTTGCGGGGGAGAATGGCGACGGTCAGAGACCGCCGCTACAGTGAGTTGCTGCCGTGCGCTTGGTGAATTGCCGACCGTTCAGGCGAGGCCGGATTGCCTTGCTGATGCCTGTGCCGTGGCTGCACGATAGTGCTCTCCAGATTGTCTTATGTTCCCCCGTCTCCTTGCGCTCTTCATTCTGTCCGTAACCGCACTTGCCCAGACACCGGCTCCGCCGGCGGCAGCCACCATCGATGTCTGGCCCGAGGGGAAGATGCCGGGGAATGGGGCGAAGGACCCGGAGACGGAGGTGCCGCGGAGTGATGGGTTTCATCGCATCACCAATGTTAGCCGGCCCACGCTGGCGCTGTATCCGGCGTGGCAGAAGGGTGCGGTAGTGGAGGGCCCGAAGACCGCCGCAGGCCCGGCGCCGGCGATGATTGTCTGCCCAGGGGGCGGGTATGGCTACACGGTCATTGATAAGGAAGGCACTGAGATTGCCGCGTGGCTGAATTCGAATGGTATCAGCGCGCTGGTGCTGAAATATCGGACGCCGAACAATCGCGCCGGGGCGCTGCAGGATCTCCAGCGCGCCTTGAGCCTCACCCGGGCGCATGCGGCGGAATGGAACATCGATCCGAAGCGGCTCGGGGTGATCGGCTTTTCCGCCGGGGGGAATCTCGCCGCGAAAGCGAGCGCGCCGATCGAGGAGCGCAGTTACCCGGCCATCGATGCAGTGGATCAGCAGAGCGACCGGCCGGATTTTGCCGTGCTGGTTTACCCGGCCTACCTCGACGATAAGGCCGGCCACGTGGCGCCGGATCTGAATCTCAAGGCAGCTATCCCGCCCACGCTCATCGTGCACAACGAGGATGACAAGACGCACGTCGTCGGCAGCAAAATCTACGACGCCGCGCTGACCGAGGCGAAGGTGCCGCATGCCTTCCAGTTTTACCCCACCGGCGGCCACGGCTATGGCCTGCATTGCGACAAGGCCGCCAAGGCCTGGCCGCAGGATGCGCTGGAGTGGCTGGGGAAGAATGGCGTGCGATAAAGGAATGGGTGCTGTCAGGAAACGCAGGGGAGTGGAATGGCCGCAAAGAGGCGCAGAAGACGCAAAAAAGGGAAGATGTAGGTGTAGTTGTTTTGCTGAGTGGGCATTGATTGAGTTGCGTTCCGGTCGATAGGACTTATCCCCTTTTTGTTCCTCTTGTGCCTTTTCGCGGCCATCGCCTCCCTTCGCGGCAGGGGGATGGTGTCGATGATCGACAAGTTGCGCACAGTTGTTAGGCTCCGCGCCCTGATTATGAATCGCCTTCCGGCTGGTTGGTTTTCCCCGCGTTCGGTCTCGAGTATCTTGGGTGCGGCTGCAGTCTTCGCAGGTTTCACACTCTCGGCGCTGGCGGAATCGCCGAAGAGCCTGTTGCCGGAGTTTGGCACCACGGGCCGGCAGATCGATCCGAAGGCCAAGTCGGGCTACGACATTCGCGGCTGGCTGCCGAAGGATTGGGTCGATAACTCCAGTTGGGCGCCGGTGTCGGTGATGTACAGTCAGCTCAAGGATGCCCCGGCCGAGGGCGTGGGCGCGGTGCGGATGGAAGTGATGAAGGTGGACGCTTTCCAAGTGCAATTGACGACGAAGAATGGCGCCCGGCCTTACAAGCAAGGCAGCACCTATGTGCTGACCGGCTGGGTGCGCAGCCCCATGCTTACGGGCGTGTGGGTCGGCTTCCGGCAGGACGAGGAACCGCGGGAATTTTTCCTCGGCCGGGATCTCGAGGTGGACACCGAGTGGAAGCGCTTCACGATCGAGTGGACGCCGGAGCGGGATTGCAATGCGTGGCTGTTCTTCAATGTGCCCAAAGCCGGCACCGTGGATCTCGCCGGGGTCGCGCTGGAAGAGAAGCCGTAGAGCGGCCCAAGGTTGCAGCAAGGCGGCCATTCCTATTCCCGCTTGGGGAGAAATCCTCCATGCGCGTCACGATTGAGGTTCACTTTCAGATGGGGTTGTACGTATAAGTGCTTATCGCGCCGCGGTGGCGCGAGTTATTTACTGCAGTCCACCTTCACCCCCTTCGCTATCTACTCATGTCCGTCCCGCGCCCTCTCACTCCCTCCGAAAAGCCTCAGGTAAGACAAGCTTTCACCAAAATGAACGTGGATCACGTGATCGTGACGGACGAAAAGACGACCCTCTACAACTGCCTGGGCTGGACTCTGCGTCTCAAGCAATGGGTCTGGCCATGGCCGAAGGACAAGCCGGTGAATAAGGTGCAGTTCGATGCGCTCTACAAAAAGTATGGCTATCGCCCGATCGCTCGGGGTGGTGTCGCCGTCCTCGGAAACAACACGGCCGATATGCTACACGGCGTCCTCGGCATTCGCGGACTCGTCTCGACGCCGCTCTGGGAGAGCAAATGCGGGGATGGCATCCGCATTCGTCATGACTTGGATGAGATGCAGCCAGGATTTTACGGCACCCGACAGGGCTTCTATAGTAACCAGCAAGCACTAACTGAAATGCCCGACGAAGACATGGGACATGAACCGAGTGAACTGGCCGCCTTTGACCAGACGGAGACGCTTCATCTGAAAGCGGCGCCCGCCGAGCAGGAGCAGGTGACGACACGTGCGGCGGCGGTGGATGCCGCCCTGCGTGCGCGATTCGACCGCGCCTACGCGGCGTGGAAGGCGACCTGGAGCGCACCGGAGGTCAGCTTCAGCTCGAATCCGGGCGATCGAGCGAAGTCGCCGGAGTTCCGCGAGGTGGTGGCGCTCGGGCCAGATTGCCTCCCGCTGATCATGGAAAAGCTGGCTTGCCAGGGAGATTTCTTCGCGCTGCAAGCGGCGGATGAACTGCTCCGTGCAGAGCACCGAGTCACATTCGAACTGGAGGACGAGCGCGTCCTCGGCGGCGAACAACTCCGCGCGCAGGAAACGGTGCGGCGCTGGCTGAACGCCGGTGGCTAGGCCGGCTGGACAAGGTTGACCGACGCTTTCGCTGTCGCATTCCTTCGCGGCGGTTTATGAGTGGGCGTCCATGTCATCCGAGATGCCAAACATTCCTGCAGCCAGCCCGCGTCCTCTCGCCGATCTTTCGGCTGAGGAACTGGCGGCGTGGATGGAAGGCGAAGGTTTCAAGGGGAGTCATGCGTGGCGGGTATTGCGGGAGTTGCTCGGCGCGGATGCGGGAGCCGAGCGCGAAAGCGCGCGCAGGCCGGCCGGCTTGGCCGAGCGTTTGCAGGCCGCATTTCCCCGTGAAGCAGCAAGCCTGGCGCGGCGGCAGGTGTCGGAAGATGGCACGACGAAGCTGCTGCTGCGGCTCGGGGATGGACGCACCGTGGAGTCGGTGCTGATGCCGGACTATCACCCGGAGCGCGCGGCGGGGTGTATTTCCAGCCAGGTGGGGTGTGCGATGGGGTGCGACTTTTGCGCGACGACGCAGACGGGCTTTGAGCGGAATCTCACGGCGGGGGAGATCGTGGAGCAATTCGTGTGGCTGCGCCGCGAATCGATCGCGGCGGGGCGCACATTGCGGACGATCGTGTTCATGGGGATGGGCGAGCCGATGCTGAATCTGCGCAATGTACTCGCGGCGGTGGGGCGCATTGGCGATCCCAAGCTGGGTGCATTTGGCTGGCGACAGATCACGATTTCAACGGTGGGGATTGTGCCGGGGATCGAGGAACTGCGCGCCGCCGATCTCGGCGTGCAACTGGCGATTTCCCTGCACGCGCCGGACGATGCGACGCGCGCGGATTTGCTGCCGATGGGCCGGCGCTTTGCGGTGGAGGAAGTGTTGGCGGCGGCGGACCGGTACCAGGCCAGCGGTGGGCGCATCACGACCATCCAGTATTGCCTGCTCGATGGGGTGAACGATTCGCTGGCGCAAGCGCGCGACCTTTCGCGTCTACTCGCGGGCCGGCAGATGCACGTGAATCTCCTGCGCTACAATCCCACCGGGCTCAGCCTGCGCGGGCGCACTTACGCGCCGAGCAGCATGGAGCAGACGGAGGCTTTCCTTGCGGAATTGCGCGCGCAGGGGACGGTGGCGCATCTACGGCGGGCACGGGGACCGGATATCGATGCGGCGTGCGGGCAACTCCGGAAGCGCGAGGCGCAGCGGGTGTAGGGGTTCACGTGTTGCGTCTGGTAGACGCGCCCGCGCACCCCGAAAATACAATCGTCATCCTGAGCCTGCGAAGGATCTCTGGAATCGCTCTTCCTCACCCGTGTGGTTGCAGATTGCGCGGTGCTCGGTTCGCCGCCACGGAACAGATGCCAGACAGAGATCAGAGATCCTTCGCAGGCTCAGGATGACGATTGTTTTTGGAAACGCTGCGCACGCGCTCTCACTCCGCCGCCGGGGGGCGGAAGCGCTCGGCGACACGTTCGACGCCGCCACGCTTGCCTTCCGTAGGTTGGAAGGCGGAAGTCGCGGCATTCCAGCCAGTCTTGAGCGGGTAGGGTTGCAGCGCGAGTTCCCACTCGACCTTGCCCTCGACCACGTGCTTGCCGGTGAGGGTGCCGGGCACGGTGCCTTTTTCGCGCCAGGTGCGGACGGTTTCGAGCAGGCTTGGGGGCTGATTCACGCCCGGGCCGCCGCCGTGGGCCATGCCGGGGACGAGGTAGAGCCGGAAGAAGGACTGCACCTTTTCGAGGCTGCCGAAGCACTCGATCACGCGCTCGTAGTAGTCGATCGTGGCGGGGCAGGGGACTACGGAGTCGGCGGCGCCAGTGGTGGCGACGAGTTTGCCGCCGCGCTTTTCAAAGGCGGTGAGGTCGGGATTTTCGGCGTTGAGATACGGGGCGAGCGCGGCGGTATAGGTATCGATGTCCGCGCCGAAATTGATCTCCTCCAGTGGCTTGTCGGCGCCGAAGACCCACTTGAAAAGATACAGGTGCCCGTGTGCGGCTGCGATGGAACTGCCGAGCGGGATGCCATTAAAGATGCGTTCGCCGGTCACGGCGTGGCGCGGGCCGTCGAAGAGCTTGTGCAACGCGGCGGCGTGGTCGTCGGTCAGCGTCGTGTCTTTTTGCCGCGCGAGTGCGATGACGGCCTCGATGTCCTGCGCGGTGCAGCGCGGATCGGAGACAAATTTCCCGGCGGCCAGCGGGATCTCGCGCTTGGCCATGTATTCGTTCGCCGCCGCGATCACGCTGGCTTCCTGTGCCTTGGTAAAAGGGCACTTTTTCAGGATCTGGTCATTCCACAGAAAGTAAGCGTGCAGCGGGGTGCGGCAATGCGCGGGCACGGCGGCGGTGATGCCATCGTAATCCTCGGGATAGCGCTGCGCCTCCTGCAGCGCCTGTTGGCCGCCGGTGGAGCCGCCGCTGAAATAGGAAAACTCCGGCGCCTTGCCGTAGTAGGCCTGCACGATCTGCTTCGCGACGACGGTCATGAGATGCGTGGCTCGGAAGCCGAAATCTTTCCACACCTCCTTGTTGCCGACGCCGGAGTCGGCGTTCGGCGCAGTGCCCATGTCGGTCGTGGCCACAGCGTAACCTCCGGCGGTCGGCCCCACGAGACCGCCGGAGCTAATCTTTCCCGCGGCGCCGCCGTTGCCGAAACCGACAAAGCGCCCGTTCCATTTTTCCGCATCGGGCAGGGAGACTTCGATGTTGATGTTCGAGCCTTTGGCCGGCTGGAGCACGAGCTTCACGACGATGCGCGAAGGTGAATCCGCGTGCTCCACTTGCACGTTCGTCGCGGAGTCGATCTTGAGCGCCTTCAGCGTGGCGAGGCGGTCGCTGGTTGCGGGTGCGGCTTGTTGAGCGACTGCGGAAAAGCAGCCGAGCAGGGCGGCTGCGCAAAGGGAGGGGATCTTCGGATTCATGGGGTGGGAAACGTAGCGCGGAGCAGCCTTGCGGAAGCCGGCGCGCAACGCAATCACCCCGTGTGAAAGCCACCGTCGATTCGCTATGCCTTCTTCACGAAGCAAGCTTTCAAGCCGATGGAGGCGCCGTCGATCTTGCAGGAAATCT
Source organism: Chthoniobacter sp. (assembly GCA_041287745.1). Classification (GTDB taxonomy): domain Bacteria; phylum Verrucomicrobiota; class Verrucomicrobiia; order Chthoniobacterales; family Chthoniobacteraceae; genus Chthoniobacter. Next base: position 6,076 of record JBGGMZ010000453.1, read on the forward strand.
CATGGTCGCCATCGACCAGCCGAATTCCTTTCGCCTTGGTGCCGCCCTTGATCACTTGCGATGAACCTTTCAGCTTGAGGTCTTTGATCAAGGTCACCGAATCGCCGTCGACCAGCACGGTGCCGTGGGCGTCCTTGACCACGCGCGGGCTGGTGGCGGTTTCCGTTTGCGCCTCGTGGGGCCACTCATGCCCGCATGTCACGCACTCCCAGTGATCGGGGTGATCCAGGACATCGGTCATTTCGCACATGGGGCAGGCGGGGTGGCTCATAACGCGGCATCCTAGCATCCCGTGCAGCAAGGTCTCAACAGATCGTGCGAATCTTGCGTCGTTGGTTGGCACTGGGATTAGCCTTTGTTCAAGCTCGTGCTTTTCGCGGGGCACAGACAGCGTAAGCGCATGAAACTTTTTCCCCTCTGGTTGCTTTTGGCCTTTGCCGGATTGGCGGCGGGGCTCTACGCGCAGGATGCATCGCGCTGGGAGCAGGGGATATTTTCGTGGAAGGCGAGTGCGCCGGTGATCGATGTGGAAGCGCAGCGCCGTGAGGCGGACCCGCATGTGGCGTTGAAGGATCCGTCGGTTGTGTTTCACGACGGACGCTGGCACGTCTTCGCCACGCTGCGGATGAAATCCGGGAAGGTGTGCATGCAGTATTTGAACTTCGCCGATTGGTCGCAGGCGAATACCGCGCCGCGCACGACGATCTCTTTCACGGACCAGTATCACTGCGCGCCGCAGGTCTTCTACTTTACGCCGCATCGGCGCTGGTATCTCATCTATCAACTCGTGGATCCTGCGCGGAGTCCGAAGATGGCGCCTTACTTTTCCACCACGGAAAATCTCGCTGATCCGAAGTCGTGGTCGGCTCCGCAACTCATGGTGACGAACCCGGCGGAGAAGGAGAAGTGGATCGACTTCTGGGTGATCTGCGACGCG
>JBGGMZ010000454.1:0-2915 GCA_041287745.1 Chthoniobacter sp.
CTCGATGCCGCCACCGGCAAGGCGGTGTGGTATAAACATTACCAGCGCGATCTCGGCGGCAAGCGGCCCTACTACGGCTATGCCGCCTCGGTGCTCGTGGAAGGCAATATGCTGATTTGCGAAGTCGGGGCGAAAGGCGGCTCGACGGTGGCTCTCGATAAAACGACGGGGAACATCATCTGGAAAAGTGGGGACGACGATCTCGGTTATGCCTCGCCTGTCGCGGCCGACATTCTGGGCAAACGGACGCTGGTCATTTTCAAGGCGAAGCAATTCGTTGGGCTCGAGGCAAAGACCGGCAAGGAACTGTGGCGGCAGGATTGGAAAACGGACTGGGACGTGAATGCGGCGACTCCTTTGATCAGTGGCAATCGCGTTTTCGTCAGCTCCGGCTATAACGCGGGTTGCGGACTTTTTGAGGTGACTGCGAGCGGCGTCAGCGAACGCTGGCGCAACAAGAGTCTGCGCTCGCATGTCAATTCGCCCGCGCTATGGCAGGGAGCGATCTACGGCGTCGATAATCAGGCCAGTATCAAAGCCCCGCTCGTCTGCCTTGATCTCGAGACCGGAGCCGTGAAGTGGTCGCAAAAGCTGGGCGGCGGCGCGCTGGTCGTTGCGGATGGCAAGCTCGTCGTCCTGACCGAGCCGGGCGAACTGGTCATCGGCGAAGCTTCGTCCGCCGGATTCAATGCAACGCTGCGTCAGAATGTGCTGCCGAGCCGTTGCTGGGTCCAGCCGACCGTGGCAAATGGCCGCATCTTCTGCCGCAACAATACCGGCGAGATGGTGGCGATGTCGCTGTAGTTTACTTTTTGATTAGCGGCTTTCACCACTTCGCGAGTTGGCGCGGGAAGAGGCACTGCGCGCAATCGGACGCATCGCGCAGGCAGAAGTCCTCGTAGATCTGCAACAGCCCCTGCTGGAGCGCGACGGACTTTAGGTATTCCTTCATACGCGCGCCTTCGCCGAAAAGTCGTAACGCCGCCACTTCGACCCGCTGATTGGCCAGCGGCGCACGCAGCTTTTTGAAATCCGCCCAGCGCGATTCATCCTGCGCGATAGCCAGCGGCAGGAAGACATTCGCCAGCATTTCCGTCACGCGCGATTCGCCGACCAGCGCCATGCGACGCGGCGAAGTCTTCGAGGTCACCGTGTAATGGAAGTCCCAGTATTCCTCCTTCAGCTTCGCGAAGAATTCGTGAATTGCCGTGGCCTCGGCGCGGTCGGCCAACGCGCGGATTTTCGGCCATTGGCGGACCATTTGCCCGAGCGCGGCGAGCCGGCGTTGAGGGTGATTGGCTGGCCGCTGTCCGCTCATGCGCCAGAGCGAAGAATCAATCTTCAGCCGCTCAAATTCCGCCCGGCGCGGCCACCAGTTTTCCCACAGCCCGCGCAGATACGTGCGCGTCGACGTCTCGAAGGCCGCAAGATCGTGCGGCAGAAATCCGCTCACGCCGAAGAGCAGCGCGTCCGCCTCGTTTTTGCGCAGGAGGCGCAGCGGCAGTCGTTGCGCGAGGAGCGTGAATGGGAGTTTGTTGCTCTTGTAGCCGAGCGTCGCCGCGAGCCCCTGGTAGAGCGCCTCATCCGGCCCATGCAATTCCGCGAGTCGTGCCAGCACGGCTGCCTTGCGCCGCAGGCGAAACTGTGCCGCGCCGTAGAGCACCTCGTGCACCTTGTCGTCCGGCAGCTCGCGCAGTGGACCGGCGCAACGCCCCAGCCGCGCTTCCGGTGGCGACGGCGCGAGATCGTCCGCCAGCTGGGTGGGATCGAGCAGCACTTGCGGCACGAGCCGATGCTGCGCTGTGCGGGTGAAAAATTCCGTCGGCGCCCGGCGCGTGAAAATGTGCAGCGCCACCGATTCATAGTTGGCGTTCGTCGCATGGCCGTGGCGTTCCCAATCCCGCGCATCCAGATCGAGCTCGATGGGGCCGCGCACCACCTCGCCATTGTCGAACGACACCGCCGCCTCGGCGAAATCCGGCCCGGCCTCGTGATTCCAAATGCCGAATTGCACGATCCGTACCGCCTGCCCTGTAGTCGTAATAAAGTCTCGCCCGAAATCCCCGGCAAACCAGTGCGCCTGCAGCTCCAGTTCATCCCACTCGCGCGGCGTCTTCACGAGCGGCTCCTCCCTCACGAGGCCACCCCGCAATTGCTCATAGCGATCCCCGGCTTTCATCACGTCATCGTCCTCACTGCTCTGCCAAAGTTCAATGCTTCACCGCATTGGCTGCCTGCGGCGCCGGCGTCGCAGGAGTCGCAGCGCGCGGCTCGGTCAGCGCGCGCAGCAGATCCACCGCCGGCGAGTGGGGCGACGCGGCGATCATCTTCTGCGCGAGTACCTGGGCCTCCGTCGCCCGGTTCGCCCCCTCCAGTTGGATGATCTCGTGAATGGCCACGCGCATCGCATCATCGCCCTTGCCATAGTACTCGCGCGCCAGCGCGAAGCTGGCCAGCGCCGCATCGCGATCGTTCACCGAAAGCTGCAGCAGTCCCAATCCTTCCATGATCACGCCACTGTGGTCCTTCTTCCCCAGCACCCGCAGGTCCTCATCACCCTTCTCGCGATCCGTGGAAAACCAGGCACGGCCCGCCTGCCGGAAATCTGCCCATTCCCCGGTGGCCGGCTTTTCGTCCAGGTCCACGGCCCCCTTGTAAGGTCGATAGAGCGGATCGCCCACGAGGGTCGTCATCCACGAGAGCGCGCGCATCGCCATGTAGCCGCTCTCGGCAAAGGTAAACCCAGCCCGCAGCCGATCATGAAAGACATCGAGCTGCGGCGTGAGCGAGAGGTACGGCTCGTAGACATTCCCCAAGGTCGCCGCCGCGCCCACCGAGAGCAGTGGCCCCGTCCAGTGATGCAGGGGATCACGCAGCGTCATCGCACTGTACGAATGGATGTGCACCGCCACCGC
>JBGGMZ010000455.1:0-3771 GCA_041287745.1 Chthoniobacter sp.
TGGTACAGCCAAGCTGCGTTCAAGCTCACCACGCCCTCCCTGTATCTCACGGAAAACGACACGCAGCAGCTCCTCGTGCCATCGGCCTCCAGTTGGGGGCACAAGGGCTACTGGGAAGTGTGGCTCGACGACTCCAACTCGTGGATCTACCCGCACCTGCATATGGCAGCAAAGCGGATGATCGAGCTGGCACGCGTCTATCAAGCGAAGGAGACCATCCCGCCGCTCTTCGAACGTGCCTTGCGCCAGCTCGCCCGCGAGCTTCTCCTCGCGCAATCGAGCGACTGGGCCTTTCTCATGAAGACCGGCACCGCAAAGACCTATGCGACGAAGCGCACGAAGGATCACCTGCTCCGCTTCACGCGCCTCTACGACCAGATCCGCGCCGAGGATATCGACGAAGCCTTCCTCGCGAATTGCGAATGGCGCGACAACATCTTCCCCAATCTCGACTGGCGGTACTATGCGTAGAGCCCTCCTGCCTTTTCCCGTTTCTCATTTGCTCTCTGCCATTTGCCATCCGCCTTTCCGCAGCACTTTGCTCGCGCTGCTGGGCGCCGCCAGCATTCTTCACCCTTCCTCCGTCCTCTGGGCGCAGAATGAAGACCAGCCGCCAGCCCCGCCCGCGCAGCACACCGGCATGCGCATCACCTTCCTGCCTCCGCCCATGGAAGGCACGCTCAGTCTCGGCGTCTACGACAAGAAGGGGAAACTCGTCCGCACGCTCGCTCGCGAAGCCACGGAAAAGGACAAGGAATTCACCATCGGCCTCAATGGCCTGATCACTTTCTGGGACGGCAAGGACGACGCCGGCAAGCCCATGCCGCCCGGCCTTTACTACGCCCGCGGCTACAGCGTGGGCGGGATCGATATCGATGGCATCGCCCTGCACGGCAACGATTGGATCAACGACGACGATGCGCCGCGCCCGGCACGCGTGGTCGACCTGCGGCCGGCGGCAGATGACAAGGTACAGGTCCTCCTCCGCACCCTCGATGACAAGGAAGTGGCCCAAACCCTCAGCTTCGACACGCAGCCGCAGGAGAAACCGGCCGGAAACGAGAGCGTGACCATCCGCGACGGCAAAGTGCAACTCAGCTCCCGCGGAGAAACCCGTGACATTCCGCTGACCGCAAGCGAGACGGCGGTGGATGCCGCGCTCGGCGCGCCGGATCGTTTATGGGTCATCGTCACCGCGCCCGAGGGAACAGAAGTGCGCGCCTACACCTTTGCCGGTGAATTTCTCCGCCGTCTTGCCTACGCGCCGGGTGAGCCCCTGCCCCGCCGCATCCTGGCCGCGCGCGGACGCTCGGCGAACCGCTGGAGTGAGCAGATCCTCCTGCTCGAACAGAACGACAAAGTGCAACGCGTGCGATCCCTGGCCCTCCCGCAGAAGCCCGCCAGCGGCGACACGCCAGCTTGGGAAACGGTGATCGAGAAATCGATCTGGCTCGGCAACTCCTTCGAGGCCATCCGCGATTCCTTGAAGCGCCCGAGCGGCAAGCCGTTCGTGACGGACAAGGAATTCATCGTGCGCCTCATCGACAACCCGCTGCTCAAAGACGAGCCGACCACTGCGCATGTCTGCATCGGGTTCAATGACCAGGGCAGTTATCTCCAGACGACCGATGGCCTGCCACTGCGGCGATTCACGGAAACGCCCGGCCTCAAGTGGGTCGTGATCGGACGCGAAGGCAGCGGCCGCCAGCTGACCATTTTCCAGAGCGACGGCGTGGTGGTGGAGGAGTTCAAGGCGCACAAGCTGGCCAACATGATGGCCTTCGACGCCGGCGAGTACGAGTGGAAGGGCGAGGGAAAGTAGAAGGGCGAAAAGGTGGCAGGCGCAGGCCGACCGCGAAGCGATATGGACTGTACTTTTCGCGCCCTTTATCCTAAAGAACCACCGCTCCAGACCACGCCATCGCCTTTCGCCCTTAGCCTTTCCCACGCCCTTCGCCTTTTCCATGCTCGACGTCGTTTATTTCGATCTAGAAACCCAGCGCACCGCCAATGACGCGGGTGGCTGGGATCGCAAGCGCGACATGGGCATGAGCGTGGGCGTGACCTACAGCACGAAGCTCGGCGAATACCGCATCTACAGCGAGAAACGCGTGGAGGACCTGGTGCAGCAGCTCCTGCGAGCCGATCTCGTAGTGGGCTTCAATGTGATCAATTTCGACTACGAAGTCCTCATGGGCTACACAGCCTACGACCTGCCGCACCTCTGCCAGACGCTCGACCTGATGGTGGACATCGAGAAGAAGCTCGGGCACCGGCTCGGGCTCGACGCCGTGGCGAGCGCCTCGATCGGCGTGGGCAAGACAGCGGACGGCCTGGACGCGATCCGCTGGTTTCGGGAAGGCCGCATGCTGGAAATCGCCGAGTATTGCTGTTTCGACGTGAAGTGCACCAAGATGGTGCACGAGTTTGGCATCGCCAAAAAGCAGCTCTTCTACAACGACCGCTTTCAGCAGCGCAAAAGCGTGCCGGTGGAGTGGAGTTGAGCGGGCTCCTCCTATAGGACGTATGCGACGTATAGGTCCTATGTGGCCTGCGGCCCAGAATCTGCCTGACAGCGCCCGCCCCGAAAACTAGGTATTCTCCCGTGCCCCGCCCCGAAAAATGGACTCTCGCCGACAGGCTCGATTTCGAGGCGCTGGTCGCGGCTGATGAACGTGCGCCAGACCCCGCGGCGATCGCCGCCCGCGATGCCCGCCTGTGGCAGGAACAGATCGCCCCGGGGCTGACTGCTGAGGAAGCCACGGAGCGCGCGCGTGTTTTCCATCGGTGGCTGGAGGTGCGCCGCGGGAGCGAGACGCTGCCGGGCAAGTGGTTCACCACGGTGTGGCATTGGTTCATGGGGCTATCAATTTTCGGTGGGGCGGTGCTGGGCTTCCTCGTCGCCAGCGGCGCACTTTACTACGCTGGTGCCCGGCCGGTGAATGTGGCCGTCTTCCTCGCAGTCACCGTGGGTGTGCAGTGGATTCTGCTCGTCTGGTCGCTGGTGGTGATTCTCTCCCGTGGCGTGCGCGCGGCTTCCCAGCGCCTGCTGGCGCGACTGGGCGAGAGCATCGGCCAGGCCATCGCGGGGGCGGCCAGTCATCTTTCCGGGGAACAGCGCGTGCGTCTGCGCGGCGAACTCGCCAGCCTGCGCCAGCTCTCCGGCCGCAACCTGCAGCCGCTCGGCTGGGCTCCGCTGGTGGCGATGCAGCAATTCGGTGTGTGGTGGAATCTCGGCATCGTGGCCGCCCTGCTCGCCCGCGTATTCTTCACCGATGTCGCCTTTGGCTGGGAATCGACTGTGGCCCAGAGCCCGGACGGGATGTATACGCTCGTCCACGCGCTAGCCACCCCGTGGCTGGCGCTCGGTTTCGATTTCTGCCCCACGCTGCAACAGGTGGAGCACAGCTGGTTTCACTATCAATCCGGCGTCGGCGCGCTCGATCGCGTGGCCATGGCCTCGTGGTGGCCGTGGCTGCTCATGATGGTGCTGCTCTACGGCTTCGTGCCGCGCGGCTTATTACGCGCTTACTTCGAAATCCAAATGGGGTTGAGCATGCGGCGGCTTTCCTTCGACGAGCCCCGCCATCGTGCGGCGTGGCATCGGCTCACCGGTCCGCTCATTCAATCCAATCGGCCACCGCACGACGGCGCGCCGTCTTCCGAGGCCACTTCCATTCCGAAAGCGGCCACGCAAGCGGGAGCGGGTTGCGTGCTCCTGGCCTCATCGCTCGCCGGCGCGCATGCGGAGATCGAGCGCTGGGTGACGAC
>JBGGMZ010000456.1:0-12362 GCA_041287745.1 Chthoniobacter sp.
GCGCCGATGAAGAAGCCGAGCACACCGGCCTGCGATGGCTGGAAGGCGCCGACCCAGCTGTTCGTGCCGAATTTCGATGTTGCTGTGCCCGTATAGACAGTCATCCCGTTCCTGTTCTGGCGATTGGCCGTTTTCAGTTTGATGCCCATCGCAGAGCTGAACTGTTGCTGGATATTTTGCATGGCAGCGTCCGCGGAGTTCAGGTTCTGGAATTGAAAGACGTTCACGCCTACCGAGGTTTGGGCATCCTGCGCGGTGAAGATCATGCCGCGGATGGGGCCGTTTTCCATCCGGGCCCAGTTGGAAGGGATGTCCACGCTGAGCCAGCCATTGGCGCCGGTGTAGCGATAGAAGCCATCCGCCACGGGCCCTGGCGCTGGATTGCCGCCGGCGTTGTTGTCGTCATTTCCTGGCTGCTGTTGCTGCTGCTGGTGGGCCACCTGCCGTTGGCCGCCCCCGCGCTTGGCGAGGATGTTCTTGATCTTCTCCACGTCGATATCCGGCAGTTCCGGCGGACGGAAACCCTGCTGTTGATACTGCTGCACATTGACGAAAATCTTGGACTTCTCCTGCTCCATTTCCTTGGCGGCAAATTGCACCGCCTGCTCGAAGGACAGCGGCGTCTTCGAGCCAACGGCCATCGGGGTGATCGCCGTGCATTCGATGGGGATGAAGTCATTCGCCCCCTGCCCAACCCACACGACGGTGAATGCGTGGCCGGGGACAAACACGACCGTGGTGCGGAGGCCGAGGTGTTCCATGACCGAGGACCACAATAGCGCGAGTTCAATGCAGAGGCCTTGATTGCGAATGATGACATCGCGCGGCAGCCGCACCGTCTGCACCGTGGTGGAGATGTCGCCGAGCTTGGCCGGCACGCCGGAGTCGCTCGTGTAGCGCATGCCTGTCTCGCACATGTAATCGTAGACGGCCTTCATCACGCGGGCCACTTCCTGCGGGCCGCCAGCGATGCCCGCGGTGGTGCCGCCGGTGCTCCTGGTGACTTCGGCGATGAATTCCTGCACGACGGGATCATTGGGCGTGACCATGGCCGCGGCGAAAGGCGAGCCGACGAAGACATCATACCAAGTGAGCAGCTCATTCGCGGGGAGATCGGTATATTCGATCTCATTCACTCCACGCAGCTCGACGTTGGAGCGCAGGACTTCCTCCTTGATCACGCCCGGCTTGTCCGCCCAGCGCACCTTGGTCTCGAGCGTCACCGTGGTCTGGCTGGTGAGCTGCGTCACCTTGGAGGGCAGCTGGGGATAAAACAGCCCCACCACCGTCTGCCCTGGCTGGATTTCGGCGTGCGTCTCGGCTGTGGTCCAGGGGATGTAGTCGGGGATTTGGTAGCTGATGGAGAAGTCACGCACCGGGCCGGTGCCCTTGTTCGTGAAAACCATCTTGCTCAGGAAGTGGCGACCATTCTGGGCAGCAGGATTGCCGTAGACTTTGTAGGCGAAAGTCATCAGCGACTTTTTCACCACCGGGGACTCCCAAGAGAGCGCCCCGGTATCGGAAGCCGGCCGAAAATACCATCCAAAGCAGGCCAGGCCGATCAGAACGAACAGGCCCGCGAAAATACGGAGAATCGTCTTCATAAGGATTGCGAGCGGCCACGCGAGCCACCACGCCCGTGATTAAAGGAAGGACTGGGCGCTCTTGTCAGTGAAAAACCGTATGAACTGCTTAGAGAAATTCCTCTGTGGTAAATTTCGCTACATTTTCACGAGACAGAAGCGTTCCCACTGGTAATATAGGGGAAACAGTCGACATTGCGGCAATTGATGGTCCCCTCCTCCTTTTCCCCCTCCCGGAACGAAGATCGTTATCTACGTTGGATTGCTCTGTACACCTTTGGCAAAGGGATTCTCCTCTGTCTGCTGGCCATTGGCTTCCTCGGTTTCCTGCACCGGGATGTCGATGTCATCGTAGGCAATTGGATGAGCATTCTAGGCTTCAACATGGAAAACCGCCACGTTGTGGCGATTCTGGCACGCCTGGACAAGGTGACTGACCGGCAACTCCGGGAAATGAGTGGCATCACCTTCGCCGTGGCCGGTGTTTTTGTGACACAAGGCTCCGGTCTTCTCCTGCGCCAGGATTGGGCGAAGTACCTCACAATCGGGGTCACCAGCGCACTCATTCCCGTCGAGATCATCGAGTCGATCAAACACTTTGGCTGGCTGAAAATCGGTCTATTGGTGGTGAACCTCGCGGTGGTGGCATTCCTGGTGGCCAATCTCAAGCGGGAGAAGCGGAGGGCCTCTCTGATGGCTGAGAAAAGGGCACCGGCACCACGTCCGACTCCCGTCGGCTGCGAGACAGTCTAAGCGTCCAATCAGGGCAGCGCCAGATCCCTGCCCATCTCGCGGGCAGGCAGCTTCCGATCGCTGTATTCACTTCGTCGCGCCGTTCGGTGGAACGCATCCTGCATTCTGCACCGCCGACTCTGGACAATCTTCCCACCCACCTCGAAAGTGACACTCGAATGAAAAGCAGGATCGAAACGCTCGTCTCCCAAATCGGCCAGATCATTGTGGGTAAGGAGGACGCCGTTCGTCTGGCCACGGCCTGCTTGCTGGCCCGCGGCCATCTCCTGATCGAGGACGTCCCCGGCGTCGGCAAAACGACTCTCGCACACACCCTGGCCCGTTCGCTTGGCCTGCAATTTCGCCGCATCCAGTTCACCAGCGATCTCCTGCCCGCTGACATCGTCGGTAATTCCATCTTCGACCGCGAGCAGCAGCGCTTTGTTTTCCACGCCGGCCCGCTCTTTGCGCAGATGGTCCTCATCGACGAAATCAACCGCGCCACGCCCAAGACCCAGAGCGCGCTGCTCGAGGCCATGGAGGAAACACACGTCACGATCGATGGCGTGACACACCCCCTGCCCTCGCCTTTTTTCGTGATCGCCACGCAGAACCCCCAGCACCAGATCGGCACCTTTCCGCTGCCGGAATCGCAGCTCGACCGCTTCCTCATGCGCATCGAACTCGGGGTGCCCGACCGCGCGGCGGAGCGCACCATGTTGCTCGGGCAGGATCGCAAGATCCTTCTCAAGGAATTCAAGCCGGTCATGCCGATTGACACCTTGGTCGAGATTCAGGAACAGGTGCGCACGGTGCATTCGTCGCCATTCCTGCTCGACTACCTGCAGGACCTGCTTGAAGCCAGCCGCCGCCGGCATCGCACCGGCCTCTCCCCGCGCGCCGGTCTCGCGCTGCTCCACGCCGCACAGGCTTGGGCACTCATGCAAGGACGTGACATGGTCTTGCCCGAGGATATCCAAGCCGTCGGCGTGCCCGTGATGGCTCATCGCCTGGGGCACGATCTCGAAGCCACGGAGTCTTCCGGCCGTTCGCTGGCCCAGAGCCTCCTGCGGGAAGTGCCGGTCCCGTAGAACTCGCCCTCCGGCATGCAAGAGTCCCCCGCCGCAAAAGTCTGGGTCTGGCCCAATGGCCGCACGCTCGGCCTGGGTGCCGTGCTCGTGGCCATGTGTTACGCCGGGGCCAGCCAGAACAATGGCGCGGCTTATCTTCTCTGCTTCGTCCTGACCAGTCTCGCTATCGTCTCCTCGGTTCACGCCTGGGCGAATCTCAAGGGACTTCGGATGGCAGTGGAATCCATTCCGCCGGTCTTTGCCGGCGACGACGTCGCCGTATCGGTCGTCATCACGGGTAAGAATGGCCGCAACCATTTTGGCGCGAACATATCAGGCTCCGGGGGAGAACCGTCCGCCGTGGAGAACGGCGTCATCTCCGATTCCCCCTCACGCCTCGAGGTACGCTTTCCGTCGCCGAGTCGAGGCCGCTACCGCAGCGTCCCGCTGCGCATCACCAGCGAGTATCCGCTGGGCTTTTTCACCGCGAAGCAGTCTGCCAAGGTCGCTCACGATTTTTACGTCTACCCGAAGCCGATAGGCTCCGCGCCCTTCCCGGTATCGGTCGCGCCCACCCGCCAGCCGCGCGATGGCGTGCGGCACGAGGGCGACGACTTCGGCGGCACGCGCATGTGGCGCCCAGGCGAATCGCAACGGCACATCGACTGGAAAGCGGCTGCGCGCAATCCTACACTGCTCTCGAAGCAGTGGACTGGCGAGACGGACGAGATCCTTTACTTCGACTGGGAAGGGTTGCCTTCCCTCGGCACCGAAGCCCGCCTGAGCCAGCTCGCGAAGTGGATTGTTTCCGCGGAGCGGAATTTTGAGACTTACGAGGTGCGGTTGCCGGGAAAAATCGTCCGTGCCGGACGGGGCGAGCAACATTTCCACGAGTGCCTCCGCGCCCTTGCGTCGTTGGATGCACCGACTGCCGAGTGAAGCGATGAATCTCTTTCGCCAATCCCGCTACACGAGCACGGTCCCCACGGCGCCGCTGGTCGGCATGGTCATGGCGCTGTTGCTCGCGATTCTCCCGCTCATGGAAAAAGTCGCCGGGTGGGTGGTGGCCGGCTTCCTCGTGGCCGCCGTGGCGCGCCTGGCTTTCAATCGCCCCGGTGCACGCCTGCCCTCACTTGCGACCAAGCTTCTGCTCTTCGTCGGCAGCGTGGGCGGCATCGCCGTTGCCTATGGTTCACCCATCGGCATCGAGCCGGGCTTCAGTATCCTGGTCGCGCTCGTCGCGCTCAAGTTGATCGAGGCGAACGGCCCGCGCGATTTTCACGTCCTCGGCCTGCTCGGTTTTTTCCTCGGGCTCTGCGATCTCTTTTTCGCGCAGGATTTCATGCGCTCGCTCTACGTCGGGGGCATCGTCGTGCTCGTGCTCGCCACGCTCGTCCTCTTTCACCGCGGCGGCAGCGCACGCAATTATCTCCGCTCCGGATGGGTCGCCGGCAAACTCCTGCTGCAGTCGATCCCCATCGCTGCGTTGCTCTTTCTCTTTTTCCCGCGCGTCTACGGCGGCTTCCGGTTTCAGTTCAGCCAGTCGCTCATGAATATCGGCGGCATGTCCGACCGCCTTTCGCCCGGCAGCATCTCCTCGCTGGCCTTGAACAGCGACATCGTCTTTCGCGTGGAATTCCCCGACGGCAATATGCCGCCGCTCTCCTCCATGTATTGGCGGGGCGGTGTCCTCTGGCGCGGCGAAGGTCTCACGTGGGTGCTCGGTCCGTTTCTTTCCCACGAGTCACGCAACGGCCAGCTCAGCGGTCCCGGCATCCGCCAACGTGTCAACCTCCAGCCGCACGGCGGACGCTGGCTTTTCGCGCTGGATCACCCGGCCAGCGACTTGAAAGGTGCGACTTATCAACCCGGAAATATCCTGCAAAGCCGCCGGGTCATCACCAATCGATTCCGCTATGAGGTCGTCTCGCGGCCGGATAATCACGAGCTGACGCTGCCGCAGGATCATCGCGCCGCAGCTCTGCTCCTGCCCGCCCACATCGCGCCCGAAGTGCGCTCGCTCGTCGATAGCTGGAAGGCCGACAACGCCACTCCCGAGCAAATCGTCGAAGCGGCCGGACGCTATTTTCGCCACGAGCATTTCGCCTACTCACTCGAGCCCGGCACCTACAATGACTACGCTGGGCTCGAGGAGTTTCTGTTCAAGCGCCGCCAGGGCTTTTGCGAGCACTACGCCGCCGCGTTTGCCACCCTCATGCGGCTCGCCGGCATTCCTTCGCGCATCGTGCTCGGCTACCACGGCGGCGAATACAATTCGCTGGGCAACTACGTCATCATCCGCCAGTCCGACGCCCACGCCTGGTGTGAGGTATGGCTGAAGGACATCGGCTGGCAGCGCGTGGATCCCACGGACATGATCGCGCCCGATCGCATCGCCTCTGGCCTCGCCTCCTATCTCGAGAGCCACGCCTCACAGGACGATCCCGAGGCCGCGCAGCGCTCGCTCACCGCCACGGGCTGGCGCGAATTCCAGCACGATTTTCAGCTCGCGTGGGATAGCCTCAACTACCAGTGGGATCTGCGCATCCTGAACTTCGACGAGGAAGCGCAGACCAACTTCCTCCTCTCTCTCGGCCTCCTCTCCATCTCATGGGCCAACATTCTCCTGTGGGTGCTGGCTGCCTCCACGCTGTTTGTCGTCGGTCTGGGCTTCTTCATGCGACGGTCGCGTGGGAGCGCGGATAAAGTCACCGAGGCTTACGCCCGCTTTTGCCGGGCGCTCGCACGAGCCGGGGTGCCACGGGAACCATGGGAAGGCGCGCAGCATTTCGCCGCTCGCGCCGCCGCCCAGTTCCCACAGCAGGCTTCGCTCATCGAGCGTATCTCCACGCTCTACATTCAGCTCCGCTATAGCCCGGCGAAGGCCGACCCCGTGCCTTTCCTCACCGCCGTTCGCCAGCTCCCGCGCATGACCGCGGCGGCTAAGAGCGAAACATGAAATACACCGCGCCGAGCATGCACAGCCAGGCCCAGAGGTAATCCAGCTTTATCGGCTGGCCCATGTAGAAAATGGCAAACGGGATGAAGACGGTGAGCGTTACGACTTCCTGCACGATCTTGAGCTGCGGCAGCGTGAAGATTGTGTTCCCCGCGCGATTCGCCGGCACCTGAAAGCAGTACTCGAAGAAGGCGATTGCCCAGCTCGACAGGATTGCCACATACAGCGGCTTGCTGAGGAGATTCTTGAGATGCGCATACCAGGCGAATGTCATGAAGACATTCGACACGATGAGAAGCAGGACGCTTTTGTAGATGGCGGACATGGCCGCTCATCTACACCAGCCTGATTTCCGGGGCGAGTGTGACCTCGCTCGTGGGGCAACAATCCGGCCGTTACTTGGCCGCGGGTGCGGGTGCGGGTGCCGGTGTGGCCACTTTCGCCGCCGCAGCTTTTTCCGCCGCAGCCTTGGCTTTCGCCTCGGCGGCTTTCTTCGCATCCTCAACTGCCTGCGTTTCCATCGGCACCCAGGCCACTTCCGCCTTCTTGAGCTGCGCGGCGTCGAATCCGAAAGCCTGCAGGACACCGCGCGCCATGATCTTGTTCCCCTCGGTATTCATGTGCACGCCATCGACGGTGAAGACATTCTTCTTCGGCTCATTTGCCGCCTTGATGCGCTCCTGGAACATCGCGTTCAAGTCGGCTAGCGGCAGGTGCTTTTCCTTGGCGAACTTGCGCAGGAAATCGTTGTAGGGCGCGAGCTTCTTGTTTTCCTCGTTGCCGAGGTCTTCCTTGATCACCGTCGCCGTGAGGATCACTACCTGCACTCCCGCGTGCTGCGCGTCCTCCACGATCTTGCCGATGTTCTTTTCGTACGTTCCCTTGTCCGACTCCATCGGGTTGCGTTTCACGTACTCCTGCGCCGATGCCTGCGCATCATTGAGCGGTACGCCTTGTTTGCCGTGCCACACGTCATTCACGCCGCAGCTCAAGGTCATCCACTGCGGCTTTTTACTCAGAACGTCCTTCTCCAGACGGGCCAGCATATCGTTCGACTTGTGTCCGCTAATGCCCGCCGGCACCGGCACGATCTTGATGCCATTCGCCTCAAAGGCAGCCACAACCAGCTTCACATAGCCCGCCGCATTTCCCCAGCCTTGCGCGGTGATGGAGTCACCGAGAAAGGCCACCTTGTCATTTGGCTTTGCGATGACTTCCGCCCGTGCCATCGGGGCAAAGGCGCAGAGCAGAGAGGCGGCAGCGATCGGAATAAACCGGAGGGAGAGGCGGTACGTAGGGGAAAACATGTATTCGTTCTCAAGCACCCTGCCGGTCCACGCAAGCCCGAACATCCATGGCCGGGCCTGCGTGGGTGGTAGTGGAAAGCGCGACTAAAAGCGAACGGTCACACCCGCGCGAATGCGATAGTCCGCTGTCGTCTGGAAGGAGGTCGTGTTCATGATCACGGGAAAATCCGCGCCAACTTCCGCACTGACTCGGCCAAAGGAGGCCACGATCTGTGGGCCGACGTAAAGCGAAGTGACACCGGTATCCACCGCCGACTGGCCGAGGAAAGTGTCGGTGCCTTTCGTTTCTCCCGAGACAACGCATTGCACGCCGACGGAACCACGCTCCGAACGGTGCAGATACACGCCCGGACCGCCGCTCCACGAGAAGTCGTTCGCGTAGCGATAGGAATAGTGTCCCTGCCCGCGCCAGGTGAATTGCGCCTCGGCGTCGAAAAAGAGCGCCTTATAGCGCATGGAGAATTGCGCGCCGAACACGCCATCCCACGAACCCGTCCCGAGCGCGAGATCATGCCCGTGAATGCCGCTCTCCGGGGCTCCCTCCACGTCCACTTCATGAAACTCCTCGAGCACACGGCTCTCGTCGCCGGTCGGCGCCTTGATACCGGCAGTGATCGTGAAGCTGGTGGTGAAATCCGGCTCGCCACGTTCCGTCGGGAGCGTGGTTTTGCCATCCTTGGACAATCCGCCGCCGGTCTCGGCGAAGAGGGCTTCCTTGTGGAAGACGAGATAACTGGCCAGCAGCGAAACGTCGCCAAGGCCGGATTCGTGGCCGTGCTCGATGTCGAAGCCAACGGGGCGGCGATACTGGCGGTAAATGTAGGGCACATTCACCTGGATGGTCAGGCGATCGTGGAGGAACTTC
This sequence comes from Chthoniobacter sp., assembly GCA_041287745.1. Lineage (GTDB taxonomy): Bacteria > Verrucomicrobiota > Verrucomicrobiia > Chthoniobacterales > Chthoniobacteraceae > Chthoniobacter. The sequence goes on from JBGGMZ010000456.1 coordinate 8,517, forward strand.
GCCCCGACGAAGAACTGCGTGTTCGAGCTATCCAGGTACTGGTGGGTCGGGTTGTCGACCTTGTTGCCGTCCACACGATCGGTGCCGAAGCTGGTGAATTGCTCGGCGGCGCCGGCGTAAAAGCCGATGGCCTTTTCCGGCGCTACTTCGAGCCGGGGGGTGTAGCAGCCGCAGAGGTCGCAAGCCATGGCCGGTGCGGCGATGGAGAGGGAGAGGATGGGAAGGAGATGCTTGGAGAATTTCATTCTGATGAAGTTGGGTTGAGGAAAGGGCGGCGGCACACGTCATGTGCGCCTGGTCCGCGGATGGATGTGAAAGCGCCGCCACGAGATGTCGTGGCCGGCAGCAGGAATGGAGTTGAGCGGAGTTAGGCCACCTCGCCTCGAGGAGGCGGGGCGGTCGGCTGCTCGGCACGGGCTTTACCGCGCCATTCCGGGTTTTCCAGTTTCCACGAGCTTCCCTCAGCTCTCACCACGATCAAAGGCGTCGGCTGCACAAACGCCGCCACATTTTCCACCTGCATGTCGCGCACCTGCTCTGGCTCAGCCTTTTTCGACTTCTCGACTACTTTGCAAAGCGAGCACGGGTGCCGTCCGTCGAAGGTCTTCGCCACCGCGGCCACGATCTGGCCCTCCCGCGAATACGAAATCAACATCCGCGTCCACGCCAGCGACTGCAGCGCCATCCAATGCCCGCCCGAGGCGGCGAAGAGGACCAAGAGCATAAGCACTTGGCCAAATCGGAGCAGGGTTGGGGGCATGTGCGAGGTTGTTAGAGGGAGGTGGCGCAGTGTGTCAATTCCCTTTGCTGAGGGCGCAGCCTCGAGGCGGCAGTCGGTATGGCAGATAGCAAATGGCAAATGGCAGATTCGCCACCAACCATCTCCCATCTCCCATCTCCCATCTGCCATCTCCCATCTCCCATCTGCCATCTCCCATCTCCCATCTGCCATCTCCCATCTGCGATTTTCCATTTCCCATTTCTCCTGATTCCATCCTCAATCCCAGACCGCCAGCATGGCTTCCCGTCTTTCCTTTCTCAAACAGCGCACATTCTGGTTGCGCCTCTTCCTCGCCGCTCTGCTCGCCGCCGCAATGATCTCGGCTGCGAATCTCTGGATCTTGCGCAGCACCCGCAGCGTCATCTTCACCGACCTGGCGAAGCTGCCCAAAAACGATGTCGGCCTCGTGCTCGGCACCTCCCGTTACGACCGCGACGGTTCTATCGGCAATCCATTCTTCATGGCCCGCATGGATACCGCCGCGCAGCTCTACCGCGAAGGCAAAGTCCGCCACCTTTTGGTGAGCGGCGACAACAGCCACAACGGCTACGACGAACCCACCTGGATGCGCGACGCCCTCATCGAACGCGGCGTCCCCTCCTCCGCCATCACGCTCGACTATGCCGGCTTCCGCACGCTCGATTCCATGGCCCGCGCCAAAGCGGTCTTCGGCCTGCACCGCTTCACCATCGTCACCGATGACTTTCACATGGCGCGCTCCGTGTTCCTCGCGCGCTCCTACGATCTCGATGTCGTCGGTTTCCCCTCCGAGCCCGTCCGCTACTGGCGCTCGAAAAAAGTGCGCACCCGCGAGCTCGCCTCCCGTACCGTCGCCTGCCTGGAGGTCTACATCCTGCACACCAAGCCCCGCTTCTTTGGCCCGCCGGTGAAGATCGATATCGCGGCTGCGCCATAGCTTCCCATGATTCCCATTCTTCCCAGTCCTCCCATGGGAAGTCTGTGAAGAATGGGACCTCTGGGACTAGGTTTCTGCGCTGCGCAATCTCAGGAACCGGAAAAACTCCGCGCCCTCGCGCAGCCGGCGCTTCATCATATCCCAATCGCCCAGCATCTCCCTGACCATCCGGGCGATCGGGCGCGGGCGGAAATAGTAGGCCTTGTAGAAACGCTCCACGGACCGGAAAATTTCGTCGCGAGAGAGACCCTCGTATTCCAGCGCCGCAGCCTGCTGGCCGAGCTCATCCACGAGATGCGCATCGCCGGCGAACCATCCATTTTCCTTCGCCTGCCGGTAAAGCTCGGTGCCCGGATACGGCGCTGCCAGGCTGACTTGAATGGAAAATACGTCCAGCGACTTCGCAAACTCGATCGTTTCGCGAATCGTCTCCGGCGTTTCTCCCGGCAGCCCAAGGATGAATGTCCCGTGAATGGTGATGCCAAGCTTCTTGCAATTTGCCGTGAACTCACGCGCTTCCTCGATCCGTATGCCTTTCTTGATGTTATCCAGAATCCGCTGCACACCGCTCTCATAGCCCACGAGCAAGAGCCGCAGCCCGTTGTCGCGCATCGTTTTGAGCGTCTCGTAATTGACATTCGCGCGCGCATTGCAGCTCCAGGTCATCCCCAGTTTGCCGAGTTCTTTTGCGATCTCACGCGCCCGGGGCTGATACGCCGTGAACGTATCGTCATCGAAAAAGAATTCCTTCACCTGGGGAAAGAGCTTTTGCGCATGCGCCATCTCCCGCGCCACACCCGCGGGTGACTTCGCCCGATACTTATGCCCGCCGACCGTCTGCGGCCACAGGCAGAACGTGCACTGCGCCGGACATCCCCGGCCCGTGTAATGCGACACGTAGGGATGCTTCAGATAGCCGATGAAATAGCGCTCAATCTCGAGGTCTCGCGCATACACATCCATCACGCTCGGCAATTCATCGAAGCTCTCGATCATCGCCCGCTCGGCATTGTGGACGATCTTTCCCTCGCGGCGGAACGATAACCCGTCGATCTCCGCCAACGGCTTGCCCAGCGCCACATCGCGGCAGGTGAAGTCGAACTCTTTCCTCCCCACAAAATCGATCGCCTCACTGGCACGCAAGGTCTCCTCCGGCAATACGGCCGCGTGCGCACCCACGAGCCCTACCTGGACTTGTGCGTTCTGCGATTTCAATGCCTCGGCCAATTCCGCATCACCACGCAAAGTCGGTGCACTGGTGTGAATGACGACCAGTTCATAATCCTTCGCGATCTTCAGCACATCGTCCCGCGTCAGGTCATGAGGCGGCGCATCCACCAGCTTCGCTCCTTCGATCAGCGCTGCCGGCTGGGCCAGCCAAGTGGGAAACCAAAAAGACCGCACCTCGCGCTTTGCCTGATATCGCGACCCCGCCCCACCATCGAAGCCCTGCCACGAGGGTGGATTGACGAAGAGGGTTTTCTGGAAGGAGCTCACACCGAGCTATCTAGCCGCGGATCCCGCGGATTGCATCAGGATTGTGAGGCATTGCGCACATTCGCCTTGGGTGCCAGAACTGGGCCGCCTGAACATCGCCCGTCTTCGTCTCCGTCACCAACAGATCGCCGTGCACCGCTTCCAGCGGCCGGGGCAGGTCGTTGCGTGGCTGGGCGCGCTGCAGGCGCAGGATTATCCGGGTGCGCTGTGGTCCATCGGGCTGCGCCTTCCGCAAGCCACACAAAAGGACGTCGAGAAGGCCATCGCCGCGCATGAGATCGTCCGCACTTGGCCCATCCGCGGCACATTGCATTTCGTCGCTGCGGCGGACGTCCACTGGATGCGCGCACTGCTCACGCCACGCATCATCGCGCGAAGCGCTCTGCGGCAGCGCCAGCTCGAGTTGGATGCCGCCATCTTCGCGCGTTGCGAGAAGATCTTTCTCAAGGCGCTACGCGGCGGAGGTCAGCTCACCCGCGAGCAGATGCTCGCGCTGCTGGAGAAAGAGCGCATCACCACCGCAGGCCAGCGTGGCTACCACATCCTATGGCGGCTTGCGCAGGAGGGGCTGCTCTGCTTTGGCCCTCACGCGGGCAAGCAACCGACTTTCACCCTGCTCGAGGAATGGATTCCGACGGGGAGGCAGATGGAT
>JBGGMZ010000457.1:0-4334 GCA_041287745.1 Chthoniobacter sp.
ACGCCGCGCCAGTCCTTCACGATCTCGTGGAAGATGTAGGGGTTCTCGGCGTGGATCTTCTTGAGCAGGTCCTTGATGACCTTCTCCTCGTGGGAGCCGCTCTCGCTGTCCACCCACTTGTCGCCTTCCTCGAGTTCGTAGCCCTTATGGAGGAAGAGCGTCACGTCGCCGCCGTCATCGACGACGAGCTGCGGGCCCTTGCCCTCGTTGTTCACGATCGCCTTCCAGGTGCAGTCCCAGTATTCCTCGAGGGATTCGCCCTTCCAAGCGAAGACCGGCACGCCGGCCTTGGCGATGGCCGCGGCGGCGTGATCCTGCGTGGAGAAAATGTTGCAGCTCGCCCAGCGTACGGTGGCGCCGAGAGCGACGAGGGTCTCGATGAGCACCGCCGTCTGGATAGTCATGTGCAGCGAACCGGTGATGCGGACGCCCTTCAGCGGGGCGCTCGGGGCATATTGCTTGCGGATGGAAATCAGGCCGGGCATTTCCTGCTCGGCGATGTCGATCTCCTTGCGGCCCCAATCGGCGAGGCTGATGTCGGCGACTTTGTAGTCGGTATTCGAGGGAGCGGAGGTAGCGGTACTCATGGTGTGAAAAATGGGGTTTAAATGACTAAATCAAAACGCGACGCATCGACGCATCTTGATGGGTTGATTTATGACACTGGCACAGGGGGGCGTCAAATGGAAAGTCGGTCTCGGAAATCGCACCTACGCCAACCAGAGGCCTTACCCGCCTAAAAGACAAAAAAGGGCGCAGAGACCTCCGCGATCTCTGCGCCCTCTGCGTTTTAACTCAATCGAAGGGACGCTAGAACGTCACCTGAGCGCCGAACACAAAAGTCCGCGGGGCGCCGGGTTGGATGATGTCCGCTTCGCCCTGGCTGGCCAGGAAGTAGCGTTCATCCGCCAGGTTCTCGCAGGTCACCTTGAACTTCCAGTTGCGCCACGTGTAGTAAACGCCCGCGTCGAAGCGCCAGTAATCCGGCAGGGTGAAACTGTTCTGCGCATCGCCCGCGCGGTCGCCGACATACACCACGCCGCCGCCCACGCTCAGGCCGGGAATCAGCCAGCGGCTGGTATCGTAGCGCAGGCGCAGTCCGACCTGCACATTGGGCACGTTGTAGAATTCGCGGCCCAGCGTGGTGAGATCGTCCGTCGCGGTGATCTTGCTATCCATGAGCGAGAAGCCGCCCTGGACATCGAGGTCACGGGTGATCTGCCCGGTCACTTCAAGTTCCACACCTTGCACACGCACCGTTCCGAGCGGCTTCACGAAGACACCAGTCGGGTCGTTCGGGTCCGCCTCGAGCAAGTTTTTGCGCGTGGTCTGATAAACCGACGCCGTGGCCTGCAAGCGCCCATCGAAGAAGCTGGTCTTCAGCCCCGCCTCGAAGGAACGCGCCTCGAGCGGTTGGACATTCGAGCCATCGGAGGTCAGACCCTGCTGCGGCTGGAAGGAATTGCTCAGGCCGACGAAAGCAGAGAGGTTTTTCGTCACGTCGACCACCCCGCCGACGCGCCAGGAGAGCGAGTCGTCGTAGGTGCCGGCGAGCGGCGGAAGCGGAGTGGCGCGGACGTTGCGCGTCACGGCCGTCTTGTCCTGATACCAGTCGTAGCGCACGCCACCGAGCAGGTGCACGCGGCTGAAGACATCGATCTTGTGCTGATAGTAGACGCCGTATTCATCAAGCATCTCCTCGAAGCGGAAGTCACGCGCGCCAGGCGGAATCGACGTGGGATCGGTCGGATCGGCGGGCTGGCGCTTGATCGGATTGAGGCCGTAGACGGGCTTGAAAAGATCGATCGGGCGGCTGTCGAAGCCATCCGCCGAGGAGGTGAATGTGCGGCTGTCGAGATAGTTGAAGCCGAGGAGACCGCTATGCTTGAGCGGGCCGGTTTCGAAGTTGATGAGAAACTCCGGTTTCACCCCGAAGGAATAGTCCCAGCCATCGAAGGTCTGCGTGGTGCGCTGCACCGTCCGGTCGCCGTTCCACTGGTTCGTGCCAGGGATGTAGAGCAGGTAGGTGAGCGGATTACGCACCGCCTTGCCGAGCGAATCGGAGGTATTCATCTCGCCCGTGAGGCGAAAAGTGAAGTACTCGCTGAACTTGTGTGTCCAGTAGAGCGAGACGCGCGTCTGGTGAGTATCGAGATAATCGCTCGGCTCGTGGTAGCTGCGATTGAGCGGCGCGAAATTGCCGGAATAACCTGCGCCCTCGAGATACATGATGCCGCGATCGTAGGGCTGGTCGCGGTGCAGGTATTCCGCCTCGAACAGCACGGAGCTGCCCTCCGCGTATTTCCAGAGGATGGAGGGCGCGGCCAGCACACCATCCGTGTGGAAGGCGTCGCGGAAGGACGCAGAGGAATCACCGGAAACGATGAGGCGATAGAAGACGCCGAGGTCGCTATGCGCCGGGTCGGTGGCCACGGATTTGCCATCCTTGTCGGTGCGCGTAGTCGCCGCATTCGGCGGCGCCCAGAGCGGACCGGTCGCATCGAGATAGCCACCGATGTAATCCCAGCTCCCCGCTTCCACACCGAGGGTGATGGAGGCCTTCTCCTGTGGCTTTTTCGTCACGTAGTTCACAAACCCACCCGGGTCACCGTCGCCGAACTCCACACCGCCCGGGCCCTTGAAAATCTCGATACGCTCGATGTTGCCCAAGCTCTTCGACGCATTGTAGCCAATGCGATTGCGCATGCCATTCACGTAGGTCTGGTAGATGAAATCGAAGCCGCGGATGTTCAGCAGATCGCCGATCGCGCCGCTGTCCTCGGAGGCATTCACGCCCGGGATGTAGCCAACGAGATCGCGGGTGCGGCGGGTGGAAGTGTCGCTGATGAATTGATCCGTGACCGTGTTGACCGTGTAAGGCAGCTCGCGAATGGGTGCAGTGAGGCCGGTGAAGGAGGTGGTCGGCGGCGGGCCGTAGGCAGTGGGGGTTTGGCCGACGACATCGACCGTAGGCATGGTCGTGACCGGAGCGCCGGTGGACGGGCTGCGGGTAGCGGGAGGAGTGACAGCAGTCGGCTCCTGCGCGCGCAGGGTGGCGGCGACAGCGAGGACGAGGGCCAGGGGGACGCGGTGGTGGTGTTTCATGTTTGGTTGTGAAAGAGGGAACGGAGAGGCGCTATTTTTCAGGCACCGGGCAGGCCACGCGGAATCCGAGCAGAAAGCCGCGACTGTGGGGGTTGAAGGCGTTGCGATTGGCCGAGCGGCACTTGTCTGCGGAGCCTTCCCACGAGCCGCCGCGGATCACGCGTTCATCGCCGCTATCCGCGCCCTGTGGGTCGATCACCGGGCTGCGGCGGTAGTAATCCGGCGCATAGGCGTCGGAGCACCATTCGTAGACATTGCCGTGCATGTCATAGAGACCGAAGGCATTCGCGGCCTTCTTTCCGACAGCGCTCGTTCCAGAGCCCGCGTTGCCGTGCGCCTCGTAATCGCCGTAGCCCCACCAGCCGACGGAGCTGAGGCTCTCCGCCGAATCGCCGCTGGAAAAAGCCGTTGCCGTTCCAGCGCGGCAGGCAAATTCCCACTCCGTCTCGCTGGGCAGCCTCAACCCCTGCCCGGCCTTTTGCAGAAAGGCCTGTGCGTCCTCCCAGCTCACTTGCTCCACAGGATGATCCGGCGCCGGAAAGTAACTGGGATTGTGGCCGGCAATCGCGCTGTATTGCGCCTGCGTGAGCTCGTATTTTCCGAGATAGAAGGGACGCGAAATGACGACACGATGGCGCGGACGTTCATCCGCCTGCGAGCCGGTTTCCGCCATCGGACTCCCCATGACAAAGCTGCCCGCTGGCACGAGCACGAGCTCTAGCTTCGTGCCGTTCAAGTCGAGCGTCTTTGTTGCCGGAACACCGATGCGCTGCGCGTAATCTGCCATCTGTTCTTTGCCATCCCACAGCGGCCATTTCAGCGAGCCCACGTCGACGGGTGCTTCGCGAACGACATCATCACCGCCACCGTCTTTCGAGACGTAGGCCATGGCGGGCGCATTCATCATTGGCTTCGGGGCTTCCTCCTTCGCCGTCGCGACAGGCTTCGCCTTGAGGTTGATCCACTCGACATCGGCTCCGTTGCGACGCAGCGTAACACGGTGTGGCGTCAGTTCGCGGTTGCCTTTCGCATCCGTCGCTTCAGCGGTGATCTCCAACGTATCCCCGGTGAGGGCCACGCTTTGCGTCCACTCCCGCACGAGTCCCGGCTGCAGGATCGCCGGCACCCCGTTCACGTGCACCTCGCGCACGTCTTCATTGTCGATGGCAATGCCGGAGACTTGCACGCGATCGGGACCGAATGCACGGACATCCGTGATGACGGTGTTC
>JBGGMZ010000458.1:0-2698 GCA_041287745.1 Chthoniobacter sp.
GCGTGGAGCGGATCAGCGATGTCGGTGTGGCCGGGGTGCATCGCCTGCTGGCGGTTCGCGATCAACTCGAGGCCTACTCGGTGCTGATCGTCGTCGCGGGAATGGAAGGCGCGCTGCCCAGCGCGGTCGCGGGGTTGGTCAGCAAGCCGGTCATCGCAGTGCCAACGAGTGTCGGCTACGGCGCAAGTTTCGGCGGCTTGGCCGCGTTGCTTGGGATGCTGAATTCCTGCGGCAGCGGAGTGACCGTGGTGAACATTGACAATGGATTCGGCGCCGCTTATGCCGCCGCGCAGATCACCCGTTTGCTTCAGCCACCCACTGAGTCCAAGACATAAACAGGGTGCAGGAATGCAACCGGCCCTCCAATGCCCCTACGGCTTGCTGCGGTCCCCTGCTCCGCTTTGCTTCTGCGCCTCGGTGAAGAGTTGGTCGACGGTGAGTTCGCGATAGAAATCCAAGGCTGGCTCAGCGCCCTTTGGCAATCGCAGCGGAACGATGAAACCGAGCGCCTGGGTTTGCCCCGGCGCCATGGTGAGATCGAAAAGCATTTCCCCGCGGCATTCGCCTTTCGCCGATTCCACGTGAGCCGAATCCTGCGGAGACAAAGGCCGCGGCGCGAAGGGTGACTCCGCCAGGATGGCTCCGCGAGAGGGAGTGTCCGATATCAGGATGAGACGGCCTTCACTGAGAAAGGAATGTTTCTCGAATGACAGCGCGTGAAGCTCACCTCGCGGCACGATCCGGACCGACAAGGTCGTGTGCATCGGAATGTCGGCGGGGTTTGTCAGCTTCAAGCGAACAGCGCCGAGCGTGAGGTCGTTCAGGCCCATCGGCCACACCACGCAACACATCTCGGAACGGGCACCCCTCCCCTTGGAGCCAGTCCATTCCGCTGCTGGGGACGCGATCCGCGGAGAAGGTAACAGATGCTGCTCACGGCTCTCTTTCGGTTCCAACTTTAAGTCGGAGAACTCAATGACTACCTGGAAGTTTGCTCCCTCCGGAGCAAGCCAGTCGGCGAACCAACGCAACGCCCCGGGTGAATCCTCTGCGCGCACCAAGGCCGCGCAGAAAAGCAGATAGCAGCCGAGGACGAGGCCGCGCATGAGATTACTTGGCGGGGATTTCCAGCTTCAGGTCTTTCACGCGCAATTCGGCCTTCTTGCCCTGCAAGTAGAAGGCAAAGGCATTGCGGCCCGCGGGCGTGTCGATGAGATGAAAGGCCGTCTGGTCTCCCAGCGAGACCGTGACCTCGCGGCCGTTCGAGACGATGCGGCAGGTCACCCACTGGTTCGCAGGCACCGGCGCAGTGCTGGGCACGCTGCTCGGTTTCTCGCCGAAATCGTAGCGCCAGATATTCGGCAGCGTCGGACCGCCGACGCTCAACGAAACGCCCTTGAATGGCGGTGTGGCCAATAGACCATGAAAGGCGAGTTCCGCCGCGGGCTGATCGCCGGACACCTTGATCTGCGCCGTGAGCGTAAAATGATCCGCCAACATCTCGCTGGAAAGGACCGCGGTTTTTCCATCAGCCGCCCTTCCCACCAGTTCACCATTCTCCACCTTCCAATCACCCTGCTTCACCTGCCAGCGCGCGAGATCATTGCCATCGAAGAAGTCCGCCGCATTCACCGGCGTCGCCAGCATCGGCACCTGACCGCGCTGACGCAGGTAGAGGAAGAGATCGCGCACGCTCTCTTCATCGAGCGAGGTGATGAGCCCTTCGGGCATGAGCGAGTGCGGGCTCGTCTCCATCGAGGCGATGTCCGCGCGCTGTACCGTGACCACACCAGCCAGCGACTTGAGCGTCACCGCGGCGTTGTCGTCGGAAGCGATAATGCCCGACAGCGTCTGCCCATCCTTCGTGTGCACGAGCACCTGCTGGTAATCTTTCCCGATGATCGCATCGGGATCGACGATGTTGAGCAGCAGATAGTCGATGTCTTCGAATGAACCCGGCAGCTCCGGACCGATCTTCGCACCGGCGCCGAAGAGCGTGTGGCAGATAGCGCACGTCTGCGTGAAGAGCGCGCGCCCGCGCGATACATCCGCGCGCAGGATCGAGTCTGTGGTCACGAAAGCTTTCAATTGGGCGATCTTGGCCTGCTTGTCCGCCGGCGAGCTGCGCACGGCACCCCAGTTCTTCGCCATCCATTTGTCGACCTCTGGGTCGTGCAAATCCTGCAACTGCCGGGCGGTCGGCGCGGTGATCTCCGTGCGGGCCACCGCTTGGGAATCGATCGCAGCGAGAAAAGCACGCGCACTCACCGGTCGCGCGAGCAGCGTATTGAGCGCGTCACGTTTCTCCGCGGTGTCGAGATTCTTGAAAACACCGAGAATGACACCAGCGATCTGCGCATCGTCGTAGCTCGCCAATCCGCGCAGCGCGGCCGCACGGAGCGGTCCGGCCTGCTTTGCGAGATCGAGCAGGAGCGGCAGCGTCTCCGTATCTTTCGCTGCGAGCAGCGATTCGAGCGCGGCCTGGCGGGTCTTTGGATCGGCTGCGTTATCCGCCAGCATCTTGCGCATCTCCCCGAGTGCGGCGCTGCCGCCAAAGGTTACGGCCAGCGCCTGGGCCTGGCTGCGCACTTCTGCATTCGGGCTCGTCTTGAGCTTTTCGTAGAGCGCATCCCAGCCCGCGGGCGCGGCCAAGCCATGCTTGCCCTTGAGCGAGGCATTCATGCCGCGTAGAATGCTG
>JBGGMZ010000459.1:0-4296 GCA_041287745.1 Chthoniobacter sp.
AAGGTCATCGGCGTGATGGGCATCACGCGTCGCGACGAGGAGCGCATGCGGCAGCACGACGTGCGCGAAGTCACCGCGGCGGTGCGGCACGCGCGGCAGCATTGCGACCGCAACATCACCACCGCCGAGCTCGCGCGCGCTGCAGGTGTGTCCGAGCGGCACCTGCACCGGCAATTGCGCGCCACCCTCGGACTCACGCCGCACGAGCTATTGCTGCGCACGCGCATCCAATCCGCTGCGGAGGCGCTGGTGAAAACCTCCGCGCCGATCAGCGAGATCGCGATCGATCACGGCTTCTGCGACCAAAGCGCATTCACGCAGCAATTCCGCAAGCGCACGGGAATTACGCCACGGCAGTTCCGGGTGCGAAATCGGGGGTAAAGGTAATCGCGCCAAGAGCGCAAAGGACGCCAAGGAAGAATGGATCAGGCCGTGTTCGCGAATTAGATGGGGAGCGTCGCTGGAAAGAATCCGTGAACACAACCCAAGCAGTCTTCATTTCCTCTTGGCGTGCTTTGCGTCCTTGGCGCGCCAAAATAAGTCCGGCGCGAAAACCGCAAGCACCCCTGCGAGAAGCAAACTCTTTCGCCCTTCGCCCTTCGCCTTTTCTTCTACTCTCCCGCGTTGGGGTGCGCGGAGGTGTGCCGATGGAAATGCAGCTTCGGACGGCGGTTTTCGTCGACGGCGATTTCCCGCCAGCCGGCGATATCGAAAAAGAGCGGACGCTTTTCCAGCTTCACGAAGATGCGGGTGAGCGGGATGGCGTTCGTCGCGGGCAGTGAAATGGTGGCGTGGCGGCCGGTGATGCGCACCGCGGCCCAGCGCACGGGCTTGCCGGTGACGGCGCAGTGGATGCGCGCCTTGGCCGATTTGCCGGGCAGCTTGAGCGTCCAGCGCAGGCTGCCTTCCAGCAAAGTCTCGAGCACCACGTGGAGCTTGGCGTCCTTGAAGCTCAGCGCGGGTTTGGGAAGCTTGAGGCGGAGCTGCAACGCGCCGCGGGCAATATCCCCAGCGGCCACGGGATGATGCGGGTGCTTCGCATCGGGCGATAGAGCCAGATGAAAATCTTCGGTGTCCTTCGCGTGGGCAAGGAAACGGCGGCGCGAGAGCATCTGCGTCTCGTGCTGCTGGATGGCCTCGGCCTTGAGCGCCTTTTCCTGCGGGCTGAGCTTCAGCGTGCGCAGAACGCGAGGCACCCGTGCCTTGGGATAGTGGACGAGGTAGCTGAGCGTCGGCTTGGTATCGAAACCACGCGCGTGCAGACGATCCATCGCGAGCTGCAGCATCACGAAAAAGGCGCTGTGATCCGGATGCGTGTCTTCCGCCGCGGGCGTGAAGATTTGGGTCGGCTTCCACTCGCGGATGAATTCGATGATCGTATCCATCGCCACCTCGTCGGCCGCCATGAGCAATGGCGTCACGCCCTGGTCGGGCCAGCCGATGAAATGCACTTCTGAGGAGCCGGCGGCGCCGAGCATATCGAGCGCAGAGCGCGCCTCATCCTGGCGGCGCATGCCCCAGCGGCGGCGGGCCTTGGCATCGAGGAATAATTTCCGCTCCATCACCCGCTGCGGCCACGGATTGCGGTCGCCATTGGTGAGGAAGACGACGCAAAGCTGAGCGCCGAGGGCGGCCGCTTTTTGAATCAGTCCCCCGCCGGCGAGCGTCTCGTCGTCCGGATGCGGAGCGAAGTAAAGCAGCCGATCCGAGGCGTGAAGGCGAAGGGAGTTGGGCATGTCGTTGAAAACGCTACAACTTCATGCGGTGATCAATCAAGTCCGCAAGTAACCCTATGAAAAGCATTTGCACCCCGGTCATGGCGAGCACAATCCCGAAAAGGCCAAGATGCCCTTGGTGGCAGTAGTCGACCGTGCCCTTGATCACCCCAAGCAGAATGAGCGTCATGGCCGGCGGTACGAAGACGTTCAGCGGCTTGAAGTAAGCGCAGATGCGGATGATGAGGATGGTGAAATTCGTGAAGTCCCGCAGCGGCTTGATGGACGATTTGCCCACGCGCCGGTGGTAATTGATGGGGATGAACTTGACCGGGTAGTGGTTGGTCATCATCGCCAGGGTGATCGTAGTGGTGAACGAAAAGCCCTCGGGATAAAGCTGGATGAAGCGCATGGCCACATCCTTGCGGAAGACGCGGAAGCCGGAATTGAGATCGGGAATCTTGCGGTTGCTGAGGTATTCCGCGAGGCGGGTGATGATCCACTTGCCCGGCTTGCGCAGCGGCGGGACCTGCACGATCGCGCCGGTCCGGGCGCCCACGACCATGGCGTATTTGTCGGCGTCGACGAGGAGCCGCGGGATATCTTCCAGCGGATAGGTGCCGTCGGCATCGGCGATGAGAATGTAGTCGTGCTTCGCGTTGCGCAGGCCGTTCTTCAGCGCGGCGCCGTAGCCGGCATTGGTCTCGTGCTCCAGCAGCGTGACAGGCAGCGTGCGGGCGATTTCGCCGGTGCGATCGCTGGAGCCGTCATTGATCACGATGATTTCGAGCGCCTTCACGTAAGACTCAAACTTCCGGATGGCCTCGACCGTGCCCGTGATGGATTCCTCCTCGTTGAAGGCCGGAATGAGGATAGAAACCGACAGGTCCGACGAAGCGGGCGTGGCGGTAGGAGTTTCGGGGCTAAGTGTCGTGGACAAAACGGTTACGGCGTTGGAAGGGGTTGGTGGTAGGCTAGGAAGGGGCTGAGGTCAAGTTTGGAGGGCGGAAGGCCGGGATGTTCAGGCGATCAGCGTTTCCACAGATTCACGTACCAATTGAAAACCTGCATTGCAGTTTGGGACCGATTGGCGAGCGAGATTAACGGGTCGTAGGCAGTCGCAATCACGCCAAACATTCCAGAGTCATCGATCAGTTCTCCTGCGGCCGTGACCCGTATCGATCGCTCAGCGAGGCCCATCGCCGGCCCAGAGGCGAACAGATAAAGGAACGGAAGGGAAAGAAAGGCCGCGACGAGGTGCCGGGGTTTCATGACTGCATGCAATCAGGCCAGGAAGCGTTTGACCATTCCCGATCGCGCCCCAGCCACCCCCGCAAATCCACGGAATTTTCACATGGAGTCTTCTTGACCCTGCACCAGCGAAATGGTTGCATCGCAAGGGTTTTAACCATTTTGGACTTATGAAGGCGATTATCCTGATGATGACGGCGACGCTGGGTTGTTATGCGACCCTCGTAAATATGGAGCATCTGGCGAAGGTGCAGAAGCAAGTCGCCTCGGGACTTCCGGAGGCACTCCCGAAGATCGCCGATAACGACAACAACACCCCGCCCAGCGAAAACGCGGCGCCGCCGGTGAGCGCGCTGACTTCGGTTTCCGAGCTCACCCGCCAGCACGGCGAGCCCACCCGCACGGAGCGGGCCACGGATGGGACGACGGTGTATTACTATCCCTATTACGTCGTCTATGTGCGCAACTATGTGGTGATCAGCTCCCGCCGCCTCAGTGTCGCCCCCGCGGCCGTCGTACATACCAGCCCCAACGTCACCGCCGGACGCCTCTGGGGGAACAGCAACCTCAATGGCACCACCGTGAACGGAGTGAATGCGGCCCCCGCAACGACCAATCCAGGCTGGCAGGCACACAACAGTTCTCTGGGATCCGTGAGCCTGAATGGCGGCGGCGTTTCGTATCCCGCCACTACGAATCCAGGATGGCAGGGCACCAGCGCTTCCGTCCGCAGCGTCTCGGCCCCGCGAACGGTGGTGCGTTCTTCGGGCGCGGCTCAGTACCGGTCGAGCGGCGCCACAGGTACCGCGGGCTCGGGCCAGTGGGCACATTGAGATTTGCGGCAGGAATAGCGGTCGGCGATGCGTTGAGCGTGCGCCGCTGAATTCTGGGGGCATCCCGTCCGGGTGCCAGTCGACTTAGGTTGTCGCACGGATCTAGGGATAGCGCCGAAAAACAGGCCGTCATCCTGAGCGTAGCGGGGAATCATGGGCGGAGCCGAAGAATCTCCAATTTCCGCGGGTTCTCGCGCGGAGCTGATACGCGTTCCGGGAAACAGGCACTCTCTTCGGAAATCACGTCGGACGACGAAAGATGTGTTGTTTCCAGATGCGCGCGTGCTCCGCGCAAAAACCCGCAGATATTTGAGGTCCTTCGGCTCCGCCCATGATTCCCCGCTACGCTCAGGATGACAGGCCTTTTTTTGGAATACGCTACCGCGCGGGGCGTGCACCTAGTGTCCTGTCAGCCGAGTGATTTGCATAATTCGGGGCGCCATTTTGGGAAGCATTGGTAATTAACCACGAAGACGCGAAGGCACGAAGGTGGGAGT
>JBGGMZ010000460.1:0-11678 GCA_041287745.1 Chthoniobacter sp.
CTCGATCTTCTACGGCGACACCTCGGACAAGCTGCACTGGTCGGGCTACGACGCCGTGGACCAGACGCACGATGCGATCCAGTACCTCCACGATCACGCGAAATCGGAGAAGCCTTTCGTACTCTTCCTCGCGTGGGGGCCGCCGCACGACCCGTATCTCACAGCACCGGAAAAATATCGGGCGATGTACGATCCGACCAAGCTCACCCTGCGCGGCAATGTGCCGGACACGATGACCGATTACACGCGCAAGAACATCGCGGGCTACTACGCGCACTGCAGTGCGCTGGATGATTGCATTGGGGAGATTCGCGCGACGCTCAAGGACACGGGGTTGGATGACAACACGATCCTCGTCTTCACCGCGGATCACGGGGACATGCTCGGCTCGCAAGGATTCATCAAAAAACAGAAGCCTTACGACGAGGCGGCCCGCGTGCCCATGCTCTACCGCTGGCCGCGCGCCTGGGGGGACAAGCCGCGCGAACTTGATGCTCCGGTGAATTCTGAGGACATCATGCCAACGCTGCTCGGCCTGTGCGGTGTAACGATTCCGAAATCGGTCGAGGGTCTCGACTACAGCAAGTATCTGTCGGGCGGCGCGAATCCCGGGGACGGAGCCACGGTGCTGCTGTGCGCTGCGCCCTTCGGCGAATGGGATCGGCGCAAGGGCGGCAAGGAATATCGTGCTCTTCGCACCACGCGCTATACTTACGTCCGCGATTTGAACGGCCCGTGGTTGCTCTTCGACGATCAGGAGGACCCGCTGCAGATGCACAACCTCGTGGGCGACCCGGCGCATGCGGACCTGCAGGCTAAACTCGATGAGTGGCTCAAGCGCAAGCTGCGCGAGCGCGGGGATGAATTCCTGCCCGGCGACGAATACATCAAGAAATGGGGTTGGAAAGTCGACGCCAATGGAACGGCTTCCACCGCGCCCTGAACGTATCGCTTATGAAACTGCCTGTTTCTTTCACACTGCTCTTCTTTGTTTGCCTGGCGTTGTCCGGCGTCGGCGCGGCGGAGCCATCGAAACCGAATATCATCGTGATCCTCGCGGATGACATGGGGCGGGGGGAGTATGGCGCATTCGGCACGAAAGATATCCAGACCCCGCACATTGACCGTCTTTGCAAGGAAGGCCTGACCTTCGATAACTTCTACGCCAATAGCTGCGTCTGCTCGCCCTCGCGGGCGGCGCTGTTGACTGGCTGCTTTCCCGACCGCGTCGGGGTGCCCGGGGTGATTCGCGAAGAGGACCCGGATAGCAACTGGGGTTACCTTTCGCAGACGGCAAAGCTCTTCCCGCAGTTGCTCAAGCCGGCGGGCTATCAATCGGCCATCGTGGGCAAATGGCATCTCGGGATCAATTCGCCCAACACCCCGATCGAGCGCGGCTTCGATCGGTTCGATGGCTTCCTCGGCGATATGATGGACGACTACTGGACGCACTTGCGCCACGGGCAGAACTTCATGCGACACAACCGCGAGGTCGTCACGCCCGAGGGCCACGCGACGGATATCTTCACCGACTGGGCCTGCAGTTATCTCGACGAGCGGAGCAAGAGCAAGGAGCCGTTCTTCCTCTATCTCGCTTACAATGCGCCGCATGATCCCATCCAGCCGAAGCCCGAATGGCTGGAAAAAGTCAAGGCACGCCAGCCGGGCATTTCGGAGAAACGGGCGAAGCTCGTCGCGCTCATCGAGCATCTCGACGACGGGATCGGCAAGGTGCTAGCCAAGCTCGACGAAACGGGGCTCGCCAAGAACACGCTGGTTGTTTTCTCCAGTGATAATGGCGGCGTGGTGGGCAACGAAGCGAACAACGGCCCCTGGCGCAGCGGCAAGACGCACATGTATGAAGGCGGCCTGCGCGTGCCGTGCGTGGTCCGCTGGCCGGATCACGTTGCGCCGGGCTCGCACAGCGATCGCGTCGCGTTGCTGATGGATATCCTGCCCACCGCGCTGGAGATCGTTGGCCAGCCAGTGCCGGCGAATATCGATGGCGTCAGCTTTCTCCCGACCCTGCGCGGCGAAGCCCAGCCCGAGCCGGTGCGCGATCTCTATTTCGTCTGGCGCGAAGGCGGACTGTTGCACCAGGGCGGTTGCACCGAGGCCCTGCGGCAGGGCGACTGGAAACTGGTACGGGACAATCTTTTCGCGCCCATCGAGCTCTACAATGTGAAGGACGATCCTCAGGAAACGACAGATCTCGCCAACAAGGAGAAGAGCACCTTTCGCAATCTCAGCGTCGTCCTGCGCCGGCAAGTTCAGCGTGGAGGCAGCGTTCCGTGGCAACCTCCGGAGAAATAAGGGGTTGTTGGTCTATCCCGGGTTTCCTTTTCTCGTTCTCCCTCATGACTCGTTCCTCCCTTACCACTTGTCTCGCCGCTCTCCTTTTCGCGAGTGCCGTACACGGCGCGGATGCCCCGGCAAAGCGCCCAAACATCGTCTTCATCTTCTCCGACGATCACGCCTACCAAGCGATCAGCGCCTATGGTGATGCGCGGCATTTGAATGAGACGCCGAACATCGACCGACTGGCCAAGGAAGGCATGCGCTTCGACCGCTGCCTCGTGCCGAATTCGATCTGCGGCCCGGCGCGCGCCACGGTTCTCACGGGAAAATACAGCCACCTCAATGGCTTCTTTAACAACACGGCCAACAAGTTCGACGGTTCGCAAGTAACGATGCCGAAGCTCATGCAGGCCGCTGGCTACCAGACGGCGATGGTGGGCAAGTGGCACCTCGTGAGCGATCCCACGGGCTTCGACTTTTGGCAAATCCTCCCGGGGCAGGGGGTGTATTATAATCCGCCGATGGTGCGCAACGGCGAGCGGATCAAGACCGAGGGCTATGTGACCGACATCATCACCGACACCGCGCTCGATTGGATGAAGCAGCGCGACAAGTCCAAGCCCTTCCTCCTCATGTGCCAGCACAAGGCGCCGCATCGCGAGTGGGAGCCGAACTTGAAGAATCTCAACGCCGATGGCGACCGGAAATATGCCGAGCCGGAGACGCTCTTCGACGACTATGCCGGGCGCGGCAAGGCGGAGCACGAGCAGGACATGATGATCAAGCAGACCATGACCGCCAAGGACATGAAGCTGGTTCCGCCGCCGCAGCTCACGCCCGAGCAGCGGAAAATCTGGGACGCCTTTTACGAGCCGCGCAATGAAGCCTATCGCAAAGCGAACCCACAGGGCGACGACCTCGTTCGGTGGCGCTACCAGCGATACATGCACGACTATCTGGCGTGCATCAAATCGGTCGATGAAAGCGTGGGCCGCATCCTCAAGTATCTCGAAGACGAAGGCCTCGCGGACAATACGATCGTCATCTATTCCTCCGACCAAGGTTTCTATCTCGGCGAGCACGGCTGGTTCGACAAGCGGTGGATCTTCGAGGAATCGCTGCGCACGCCTTTGCTCGTGCGCTGGCCGGGCGTGGCCAAGGCGGGCAGCGTGAACAAGGACATGGTATCGAATGTGGATTTCGCGGAGACCTTTCTCCAGGCGGCGGGAGCGGCCGTGCCCGCGGAAATGCAGGGCCACAGCTTGGTGCCGGTCTTGCAAGGCCAGACCCCGGCGGATTGGCGGAAGAGCTTTTACTATCACTATTACGAGCATCCCGCGGTGCATCAGGTCGCGCGGCATTACGGCGTGGTGACCGACCGCTATAAGCTGGTCCATTTCTACGAGCCGGAGTTCAACTATTGGGAGCTCTTCGACCTGGAGAAAGACCCGCACGAGCTGCGTAGCGTGTATGGTAATAGCGAGTATCTCGAGGTGCAGAAGAAGCTCGAGACTGAGCTGGCAAAGCTCCGTGTGGACTTGAAGGTGCCTGAGCAGGATCCGCCCGCATCGGTTCTACCGGTGCGCGATCGCAAGCCGGATTAAATAGTTTGGAACCAAAGCCGCCCGGGCGGTTTTAGGTAAGGCGTCCGGGTTTCTTTCCCCTCCCATGAATAAGCTCCTCCTCATTGCCAGCCTTTGCGTCGCGACCCTTGGCCTCCACGCCGCCGAGAAGAAGATGAATGTCCTCTTCATCTCGGTCGATGACATGAACAACGACCTCGGCTGTTACGGCAGTCCGGTAGTGAAGTCGCCGAATATCGATCGCCTGGCGAAGCAGGGTGTGCGTTTCGAGCACGCCTACTGCCAGTATCCGCTATGTTCGCCGAGCCGCTCGTCGCTCATGACCGGACTGCGGCCCAGCAGCACGCGCGTCTTCGATTTACAGTATCATTTCCGGCAGGACCTCCCGGATGTCGTCACGCTGCCGCAGATGTTCATGAAGGCGGGCTACTACGCGGGCCGCGTGGGGAAGATCTATCACTACGGCAACCCCAACGACATTGGCACGAGCGGGCTCGATGACCCGGCTTCGTGGCAGGAACATGTGAATCCTGCTGGTCGCGACAAGACCTCGCTCGAGCCGGATGTGATGAACTACACCCCACAGCGCAAAGGGCTCGGCGCTGCGATGGCGTTTCTTTCCGACAAGGAAGGCAAGGATGAGGAGCACACCGACGGCAAAGTCGCCACCGAGGCAATCCGGCTTCTCGAGACGCGCAAGGACAAGCCCTTCTTCCTCGCCGTCGGCTTTTACAAGCCGCACTGCCCCTGGATTACACCGGGCAAATATTTCGACATGTATTCCATGGATGCGATCAAGCTGCCGGAGATCGCACCGGACTTCCGCAAGACCGCGCTCGAGCCCGCGCTGGCCTCGACCAAGCCGTGGCCCTACATGGGCGTGACACCAGACCAGGCTCGCGAATGCAAGCGCGCCTACTATGCGGCGATTTCCTTCGTCGATGCGCAGATCGGCCGCGTGCTCGATGCGGTCGATCGTCTCGGGTTGCGGGATAACACCGTCATCGTTTTCTGGAGCGATCACGGATATCACCTCGGCGAGCACGGCCTGTGGATGAAGCAGAGCGTGTATGAGGAAGCGTCGCGCGTGCCGGTGATCATCAGCGTGCCGGGACAAAAGACAGCGGGGCAGGTCTGCCTGCGCACGGTGGAATTGGTCGACCTGTATCCTACGCTGGCCGATCTCACCGGAGTCACCCCGCCGCAGGGGCTGGAAGGTTTCAGCGTGCGTCCGTTGATCGAGGATCCGAAGGCGGTGTGGTCGCACCCGGCTTTCACGCAAGTGCAGCGCGGCGCCTTTCCCGGCTACAGCGTGCGCACCGAGCGCTGGCGCTATACCGAGTGGGACGATGGGAACAAAGGGCGCGAGTTGTATGACCACGAGACGGACCCGAGCGAGTTGCATAATCTCGCTGAGGATCCGAAGGTCGCGGCCACCGTTGCGGAGATGCAGGCGCTGGTGAAGAAGAATTGGCCGGTGCGGATCACCGGTGGCAAGGCCGAGCCGGGCTTCCGCGAAAAATTGCTCAACGAGAAACCGACCAAGCCGGAGTAACCCACCCCGACCATGAAAGCGCTGTTCTCCCTCCTTTTTCTCGCGGTGCTGGCCGCGCTCACTCACGCGGCGGACGAACCGGCGAAAAAGCCGAACATCCTGTTCTGTATCGCCGACGATTGGTCGTGGCCACACGCGAGCGCGTATGGCTGCACCTTCGTGAAGACGCCGAACTTCGACCGCGTGGCGAAGGAAGGCATTCTCTTCCAGAATTGCTTCACCTCGAATCCGAAGTGCAGCCCATCGCGCGCGTGTCTCCTGACCGGGATGCACACCTGGCAGCTCGAGGAGGCGTGCGATCATCACGGTGTGTTCCCGGCGAAGTTCAAAGGCTACCCCGACATGCTCGAGCAGCAGGCCGGCTATCTCGTGGGCTATACCGGCAAACCGTGGGCTCCGGGCGACTTCAAGGAAGGCGGTTGGACGCGCAACCCCGCGGGCGATGCGTTCAACAAGTTCTCGCTCAAGCCGCCGACCACCGGCATCGGCAAGATCGACTACACGAAGAACTTCGAGGACTTCCTCGCCGCGCGGAAGCCGGGGCAGCCGTTCTGCTTTTGGTATGGCGGTCACGAGCCGCACCGGCCTTACGAGCTCGGCTCCGGCGTGCGCGCGGGCAAGAAGCTGAGCGATGTGCAGGTGCCGGATTTTCTGCCCGATGCAGAGGAAGTGCGCAGCGACCTGCTCGACTACGCGCTGGAGGTCGAGTGGTTCGACAAACACCTCGGGCAGATGCTCGACATCCTGGCGAAGTCGGGTGAACTCGATAACACCATCGTCATCGTCACGGCGGACAACGGCATGCCCTTCCCACGCGTGAAGGGGAATCCCTACGAGATGGGGCATCACCTCCCGCTGGCCATTCGCTGGGGTGAGAAGGTCAAGCCGGGGCGAGTGGTCACGGACTTCATCGCGTTCCCGGATTTTGCGCCTACCTATCTCGCGCTCATCGGCGCGCCACCACATCCGCAGATGACCGGGCGCAGCTTCCTCGACGTGATCCTTTCCGATAAATCCGGACGCGTCGATCCGACGCGCAATTTCGTCGTGACCGGGCGCGAGCGTGAAGACGTCGGTCGACCGGGGAATGTCGGCTACCCGGTGCGCACGATTCGCACGGACGACTTCATCTATCTTCACAATTTCAAGCCGGAGCGTTGGCCGGCGGTGGACCCGGAGAGCAACTACGCCGACATCGATGACTCTCCTACGAAGAGCTACATCCTCGAGCAGCAGAAGAAAGGGGAGCTGAAATACTACAACCTCGCCATGGGCATGCGGCCCGCGGAGGAGTTGTATCGCGTGGGGACAGATCCGGGTTGCGTGACGAATGTGGCCAACGACCCCGCCTACGCCGAGACGAAGAAAGCGCTCGCGGAGAAGCTGGAAAAATTCCTGCGCGACCAGAAAGACCCGCGCGTCCTCGGTGGGGGCGATGCTTTCGACCATTACGAATACAAGGGCTCGGAGGCCAAGAAAGCGAAGGGCGAGAAGCTGAAGAAACCGGAGTAGAGAGAGCGTTTTCCTATAAGCCCTATGAGTCCCATTCGTCCCATGGGATCATAAGACCGATAGGCCGAATAGGACCTATTTCCATTTCGCGGATGACGTGGGCGCGGTTCGGCGTATCAATAGCAGCATGCTTTCGATTCGCTGGCTGGGCCGTGTGACTTTTTCCGATGCGCTTGCGCTGCAGGAAGAACTCGTGGCGCGCAAAGCCGCCGACACTTCCGTGCCCGATGAGTTGCTCCTGCTCGAGCACGAGCCGGTCTACACGATCGGCCGCACGCCGGATCAATCGAGCCTGCGCGACGCCAGCGCGCTGCCCTATCCTGTGGTGCAGACGAACCGCGGCGGTCAGGCGACCTATCATGGCCCGGGGCAATTGGTCGGTTACCCGATTCTCGACTTGCGGGTTCGCGGACAGGATTTGCACCGCTACCTACGCGGGCTGGAGGAGATGCTCATCGCCGCGCTGGGTGACTATGGAATCGCGGCGGGACGCAGTGAGGGGCAGACCGGCGTTTGGATCGGGCCGCGCAAGATCGCGTCCATCGGCGTGGGCGTGCGGCGGTGGATCAGCATGCACGGCTTTGCTCTGAACGTGAGCAGCGATCTCACGGCATTCAGCGCGATCACGCCATGTGGAATCGCGGGCGTGGAGATGACGAGCGTCTCGCGGGAGTGCGGGCGCGAGGTGAGCGTTCGCGAAGTGGCCGATCGAGTCGGGCCGCATTTTGCGGCGTTTGATCGAGAAGCGTTTGTGGTTGAGAATTAGGCGGAGCGACGCGAACTACGCTTGCGTTCTTGGAGTGCGGCAGTGCCCTGCCGCTTTTCGATCCACGTGTCGGTTCGGAGATCGTCCGAAAAGCGGCGGAGCACCGCCGCACTCCAAAACGCTGTCGCGACGCACATCGCCTCACACAAGACGGATTGGAATTTCGCCTTCGCGCATTGCGAGCGGTCTCCGATGCTGAGCGTCGTGCGCTACCGTGGAAACGGTCTACGCTCTACTCCCGCACGTCTTCCACGTAGCGGGCGATGCGGTAGCCGATGGGCATGCCGACCACGCCGAGCGCTTCGTCATAGTGGAAGCCGCCGGTGCCGCCGCCGACCATCTCGAAGGAGCGCGCGGCGATCGCACCCGTCCACTCCACGGCATCCATGAGGTGCGCCTCGTACTGCGGGCCGTAGAAGGCCGCGGTGATCTGCGCGTTGCCATAGGCGCGCAGGGTGCGGACCTCGTTTTGGGAGCCTTCCCCGTAGATCTGCAATTGCCCCGCGTGGCCGCCCTGGTTGATCGGACGATTATGAAAGTCGATGTTGCCACGCACAAAGATTTGCACGTTCACATTGGGCGGAATGGCGATCGTGCCTTCGCTGATGTCGAGGTTGCCATTCACCATGATGATGAGTGCGCCCTGCCCGGAGCCCGCCCACGCGCCCACATTAATGGCGTGCAGGTCGCCGCTCAGAAAATACTTGGCCGGGCGCGATTCGTCGTCGGGGGAATAGGGCAGTCCGAGGATGGGCGGAGGCAGGAAAATGCCATTCGTCGGCCGTGTGATGGGCTTGAGTTCGCGATAGAAATCGTCGCGAATGAGCGAGGCATCGAGGCGGGTTGCGCCGGCGACATTCTCGTGAGTATCGGTGGTGGGATCATCGCCGCCGTTCGTACCCACGGCCCCGCGGACGATACAGCCATTGGCCGAGACAAGCGGCCCGTAAAGCGAATCCGCCGGACGCCCCGCATTGCTGCCAATGTTGCCGTGAGATTGCACGAGCGGACTGGTCCTGCCGGGGTAGACGCCGTTTGGCCCGGACTTCTTCGCATCGCGCGAGTCGAAGCTATCGACGACCCACGAACCGCTCGTGCCGAGGCTGAGCGTCTGGTCCGTGTGGATGGCGAGTTCGAAGGGCAGCACCGGCTCGACCAGCACCTCGATCACGCGCGAGGTATTCGGCATCGGCACAGTCATCGGCAGGCCTACGTCGTCCTTCTTCAACTGCGGCCGCACCTGGCGCAGGCTGAAGCGGCGCAGCGAGCCCTCGAGATTGTCAAAGGTCGTCGTGGCCGTAGGCGGCAGCGCGCATGTGGCCATGGCCCGCAGGCGGAACCAGCGGTAGTAGGGGCTCGGTGTCGGATACACGGCCCAGAGTTGCACATCCACATTGGTCGGGCGATTGCCCGCCGACGCGGCCTGCAGATTGTCGAGGAAGATGGGCGAGGAAACCTTCACCGTGTTGCCGCCGAGGAGCGAGAGCACGCTGTTCACGAGGCTCAGCGTATTCGTCAGCACGGGACCGATCAGCCCGTTGGGCTGCTTTTGCTGCCAGCCCTGCCAGGCGCCGTCCTCGGTGCCCACGGCATTGCGATCGAGATCGGAAAGAGCTACGTCGATGCCCGACTCCGCGGCGAGCCGCGCTTCCTGCCAGGAGGCGGCTTGTGCAGCCATCTGGAACCGCGGGGCCACGCGCCGCAACGTGTAGGCCGCGGCGATGGAGAGGATGGCCAGCGCGGAGAGCGTGAGAATGAGTGCGCTCGCTTGACTACGGGCGTGGCGTTGGGTGTGCATGGTGTCTCAGTCGAGTCGGATGTTGCGCAGGAGGACCTGGTCGCGCATCGCGATGTTGGTTTCGGAACCGTGCCGGGGAGAAATGAACGTCACCTCCACTGTTCCCAGCCGACCCTCGGCGTCCATGGTCACGGTGAGATGAAAATAGTCCGCCTGCCGGACGAGAATGGTCTGCGAATCGCCCTCCAGCCGGACGAAACAGACGCAGCCTTCACTCTGGACGTAGAGCTTGCGGAAGATGACCGGCACGCCCGCCGCATGCTCGTTGCCCGAGCCGTAGTCGGCGTAATTATCCTTCGCCACCACCTCCAGCGGCTTGTCGTAATTTGGGTCGTCGAGGGAATTGCTCTGGTAGTAGCCCGGGAGGGTGAGCACGAGCGAGGTGGCGTTCTCGATCGTCGCCGCGGCGCCGTTGAGCCGTGTGCCGCCGCTGCCATTCATCGCGCTCGAGGTCGCCACGCCGATCGAGCGGCGCATATCGCGCGAGATGCAATCGAGCAGCCGCCGCTGGTCGGATTGATAAGTCGCATAGCTCTCGCTGGCGTGCAGCGATTTCTGGATCTCGATCGAGCTGAAGAGCAGGGCGCCAATGACCACCGCGCTGCCCCCCATGGAGATCATCATTTCTGCCAGTGTGAAAGCGCGTTGCGCCAGACCTCGCATCATGGATTGGAGGCCGTGGTCGCAGGGTGACTCATTTCCGGTCTTCCAAATGCGCTGCCGAAGATGCCGCTGCGCGTCAGTCCCGTTCTACCAATGATCGTTCGCAAATGCCGCTGCTTGGTCTCATGCTTTTCCTGCCAGGAGATCGTCATGTCCACCAGCAGAAGAGGCTGGCCGGTGAGGTCGCCGGATTGCAGGACGCTGACCTTGCCGTTGCGGCGCTGGAGCTTGAAAAAGTGATCGTCCGTTTTCGGCGCGTCGGGCGTGTCTGGAATGGAAACCGTGACCAACTCGGTGAGGTTGTCGTCCCGAAGCTCCGCCTCGCTCGGGGCGGGAGTCTGCCAGATTTTCGCAAGCGCCTGGCCATTGGCCACTTCCGGCCACGCGTGATCGCGCATGCTCTCCATGCGCTCCTGCAGGACTTGGCTGCCATTGGCGAGCATGCGGGTGCTGCGGAGGATCTGCAGGCTCTGGGTATTCATGGCGAAGATCGCCCCGAGCCCCAGGAAAATGAGCAGCGCCGAGGCGAGAACCTCGATAATCGTCACACCACTTTTACCGACCGACTTGAAGTGAGCAGCGGGCTTCATTTCAGCGTCTACATACGGGAAAGTATGTAGTTTCTGTTGCGGACACTACGTACGGAGTACTCCGTATAAAAGTGAAATTGGTCGGTATTTTTGATAAGTTCTATTAATCTGAGTGGTATTACGTAGTTCCATTTCGCAATTATTCATCAGGATAATACCGAAATATTATCACTGTGTTTACGCTGCGATTGGTCTGTCCTGCGGGTTTGTCAGCTTGCCCGGTCGAATGTGGTTGCCTATCCCGTTGCCCACCCGCTCGAATTCGCGCACTCCATCACGACTGAATCCATGAAAACGATGAAGGCCTATTGCTTGAACGAGGATGCGACTGCGCTGATCGAGCGCGAGATTCCGATGCCTGAGCCAGCGGCGACGGACGTTCTGATCCGTGTGCATGCCGCAGGTGTCACGCCCACAGAGATTGGCTGGTATCCCACTACGCACACGAAAGCGGGCGCGACTCGCCGCAATCCGGTGCCTGGACATGAGTTCTCCGGAGTCGTCGCTGCTGTCGGTGCGGAGGTGGAGGGCTTTCAGGTGGGCGACTCAGTTTACGGTATGAACGATTGGTTTGCGGATGGTGCCACGGCTGAATACTGCCTCACACAGCCGGCCTGTATCGCGCTGAAGCCAGCGCGTCTCACCCACGCGCAGGCTGCGGCGGTGCCGATCGGTGCGCTCACGGCTTGGCAGGGGTTGTACGACCGCGCGAAGCTGAAGGCCGGGGAGCGCGTGCTCGTCCATGGTGGTTCCGGCGCAGTCGGCGTTTTCGCCATTCAACTCGCATCGCGCACCGGCGCGCAGGTCTTCTCCACGGCCTCTGCGAAGAATGCCGATTTTCTGGAGCACCTCGGCGCGTCGCACGTCATCGATTACAAGTCCGAGCGCTTCGAGGATACCGTTGGCGAGGTCG
>JBGGMZ010000461.1:0-13543 GCA_041287745.1 Chthoniobacter sp.
CTTTTCCGCGCCGCCGGTTTCTCCAAACCCTCGCCGCTGCCGGCGCGGTCAATCTGCTGCCCCACTCCATGCCTGCCGCTGACCCTGCCCCCACCTCTCCCGCTCGCAAGCTGAAGCTCGGCTTCGACAACTTTTCCATCCGCGGCTTCCGCTGGAAAGCGCCGCGCCAGATCGAATACGCCGCCACGCTCAAGATCGACGTGCTCTTCATGTCCGATCTCGATTCCTACGAGTCGCTGGAAGACGGCTACCTGCGCGACCAGGCGAAGAAGGCGCACGACCTCGGTCTCGAAATCTATGCGGGTGGATGGAGCATCTGCCCGACATCGAAAGCCTTTCGCAACAAATGGGGCACGGCCGAAGAGCATCTCGCCACGGGCATCCGCGTGGCCAAGGCGCTCGGTTCGCCGGTCTATCGCTGCGTCCTTGGCAAGGCCGAAGACCGCAAGACCGAAGGCGGCATCGAGGCCCGCATCGAGGATACCGTGAAGGTGCTAAAGTCGCAGCGCAGCCGCGCTATGGACGCGGGCGTAAAGATCGCGATCGAGAATCATGCCGGCGATATGCAGGCGTGGGAGCTCGTGCAACTCATCCAGGCCGCCGGCCCGGAATACGTCGGCGCCACGATGGACTCCGGCAACTCAACGTGGACGCTGGAGGATCCCCGTCGCGCGCTCGAACTTCTCGGACCGCACGCGCTCGTCTGCGGCCTGCGTGACTCCATGATCTGGGAAAATGCCGAAGGCGCCGTGGTGCAGTGGACTGCCCCGGGCGATGGCCTCATGGACTGGCAGGAGTATGCGAAGCGATTCACCGAGCTGTGCCCGAACACGCCCTTCACCGTGGAGATCATCTCCGGCTTCGCTCGTCCCTTCCCTTATCTCAAGCCGGAATTCTGGGAGCCATATCCGAAGGCACGTGCGGCGGATTTTGCGGCTTTCGTCGCAATGGCCAAGCGCGGCCATGCTATCGAGCCCTTCAAGGCTCCCGCGGGCACCGAGCCGATCGTGGCCGAGCAGGAATACCAGAAGGACCAACTCGAGCGCGCGATCACCTATCTGCGCGACAAGATCGGGCTCGGGCTCAAGGCGTGAGTATTGACTGGCCTTCGCTTTGGAGGCCGAAAGCGCTCAGCCGTTCCTTGCAGTGGAAGGCTGATCGTTACTGCAAGCTCCGCGCGCAACGGAATCCGAGGTCGCACGAGGCATAAGCCGGTGGAGCCTTGCGCCGGGCGGCGGGACGATAACCGGCGCCATTGTTCTCGCTGCTGAGATAGGAGCCGCCGCGTGCGACCCGTTTCGGGACGGAAGGCTCGTCGGGGTCGTCGCTCTTGTCCGGGCCGGGAGGATTCGCGTGCGGGCTGCGGTTGTAATACGCCGCATCGTACCAGTCGGCGCACCATTCCCACGCGTTGCCCGCCATGTCGGCGAGGCCGAAGTTGTTAGTCCGAAATTTCCCGACCGGCGCCAGCCCGGCGAAGCCATCCTCCGCCGTGTCTTGCAACGGAAAGCGGCCTTGCCAGATGTTCCCTTCCCATCGTCCGCCCGGCTTCATTTCCTTGCCCCATACATAGGGATCATGCACCGCACCGCCACGCGCGGCATATTCCCACTCGGCTTCGGTGGGCAGGCGCTTTCCCGTCCAGCGGGCAAATGCAGCCGCATCGTCCCAGCATACCTGTACCACAGGAAATTGGTCGCGGCCGTCGATGTTCGAGTCCGGCCCAAGTGGGTGCCGCCAGTTCGCGCCGGGCACATAACTCCAGACCGCTCCGACTACCTCCGCACTTTTCGGCGCAACGAAGACCCACCCACCCGCTTCACGTTGCTCAGGTGAAACCGTGGCGCCCTCGGCGATCACCGGCTTGCGCTCGGCGACGGTGATGTAGCCCGTCTCCTTTACGAAACGCGCGAACTGCTCATTGGTCACCTCCGTCTTGTCCATCCAAAAACCGCGCACCTTCACATCGTGCATCTTCTGCTCATCCGGCGCACCATCGACTGCTCCCATGGTCATCCTACCTTCGGGGATCCATACCATCTCGCCGCTCGAGCTCTGGCTGTTCAGAGCCTTCGTCTGCTCGCGCTCATGCTTGATGCGCTGCGCCTCGTGCAACACCCCGAAGACTGCCAGCAGGATGAAGGCAAAGAAGAGCCCGCCGATGATCAGCGCCGAACGCGTGGCCGGTGGCAGGGGAAAAAAGGAAGATTCGGAATCGGGGTCACTCACGCCGGCGAAGGTGCAGAGGGAAAGTGGAAGTGGAAAGTGAAAGTGAGCGCGTCCGCCCACCTTCCACTTTTACTCATCGCTTTCACTGCACCGGCCGCAACACCACCCGCCGCAAGTCCATCACCGCGGCACCCACCTTGTACTGCGGCTTTACGGCGAGCGTCTGTTTGCCCTCGCCGAGATCCACCACACCGATCACGCGCTGGACGAAGTTCTGGAAATTCCCCGTCGCATCCACGGTGAACTCCAGCGTCTTGCCGCCGATCTCCACGTTCACTTTCGATCCGCCCGAACTCCCGCACCCTTGCTGCACCTCGATCTCGTACTTTCCCGCCTTGGCGACTTCGAAATCCCAACTCACCCAGTCCTCCGGCTTCGTCCAAAAGCCGATCGTGTTCTTGTACGGCAGCGGTTCATACCGAGCCGTCGAGCCGTGCACCGTGGCGTCCTTGGCGAAGAGCCGGATGTCCCCCGTCGCCTGCGTCACGATCGCCTTGTGCCCTTTCACCGCGGCGTCCATTCCCTCGCGCCATGGCGTGAGCTTCTCCCTCAATGCCGCCGCGCTCGGTCCCGGCTCCAGGCGGCTCGTGTCGATATCCTCATACAGTCGCTTGTGAAAGGCCGCGTCGAAATTTGGATTCGCCGTGCCCATCTGCGCGCCGATCTTTTTCCGCCACTCCGCGAGCTTGCCTTGCATCTCCGACACGCGCGGCGATTCACTCTTCGCGAGATCATTCAGTTCCCCCGGATCAGCGGCGATATTGTAGAGCTCGAGATTCCCGGTCTCGTCATCCTCGATCAATTTCCATTCTCCATCGCGCATCGCTCCCGCGGGCCTGCTGCCTTGATTCGTGTAGTTCGGGAAGTGCCAGAAAAGCGGACGCGTTGGGACCGTGCCACCCGTGAGCAGCGGCAGAATGTTCACGCCATCGAGCGGCCCAACGGTGTGCGCGACATCGAGGCCCGCAGCCGTCATCAGCGTGGGCATGAAATCGTAAAGCACCACCGGCGTATCGGTGATGGCACCCTCCTTGATCTTCGCCGGCCAGCGCACGATGAGCGGTTCGCGCAGGCCACCTTCGTTGAGATAGCCTTTGCCCGCTCGGAAGGGCGCATTGTAGGTCGCCGGTGTGTTCGGCAGTTCGTAGACATGCAGCCCGCCATTATCGCCGGTGAAGATGACGATCGTGCGTTCCGTGAGCCCGAGCTGATCGATCTTCGCCATGATGCGCCCTACGCAATCATCCAGCGTCTCGATCATCGCTGCATAGATCGGGTTCCACGCATCCTTGTGTTTCTCGATCAGCTCCGGTTTCGCTCCGAGCGGCACGTGCGGGGTATTGTGCGCGAGATAAAGGAAGAACGGGTGCTCCTTGTTTTCCTCCATCCATTTCTCCGCATCGGCGGTGAGCTCGTACTCTCCCTTCCCGCCTTCCGTCGCGCTTGGCTTGGTATTCGGGTGACCGGTGAAAACATGATCGAACCCCTGCTCCTTCGGCGAAAAGCCCGGGCCACCGAGATGCCACTTGCCGATGCACGCCGAGACATAACCCGCGCCATGCAGCGCCTCCGCGATCGTCACCTCCTCGAGCGGCAGCTGCCCCTCGATCTCCGGCTGCACGAATTTCTGCGACGGAGCATCCGCGCGCCCCGGCAGAAAATTCGTGATGTGCAAACGGCCCGGCGCCTTGCCGGTCATGATGGCTGCACGTGAGGCCGAGCAGATCGGCGACGCACAATAGGCCGTGGTAAAGCGCATGCCCTGGCTCGCCAACCGGTCCAGATTCGGCGTCGGTTGATCCTTGCGCCCGTAGCAGGAGAGATCGTTTACCCCGAGATCGTCACAGAGAATGAAAACGATATTCGGCTTCACCTCTTCGGCGGAAAGCGAAACGGCAAGGCAGAGCAGCAGGAGGACGATGCGGGGAAACATGGCAGTGATCTTTGACACCACCCCGCCGCAAGCAATTCCAAAGAGCCATCCTTCGCCATTCGTCATTGAATCTTCCGCATTCCTATCAATTGTTTCTCCCATGCCCTCCCACACCCGCCGCACCGCGATCAAGACCGCCGCTGCCGCCGCACTTGGCCTGAGCGCTCGCGCGCAAAACCCTCTCCCGCTTGAAAAGGAGACGAACAAAACGCTCATCGCTCCCGTCTCTGCGGCCGCGGGTCTTTTCCGCGTGAAGAATGGGCGCATCAAGCAATCGGTCGTCCCATGGTGCTTCAATCCCATGCCGCCGGAGGAACTCGTCCACCACAGCGCCCAGCTCGGCTTGGCCTCCGTGGAACTGATCGATCCCAAGCACTGGCCACTCATCAAGGAACTCGGCATGACCGTGGCCATCGCCGGCTCACACGGTTTTGCCAAGGGCTTCGCGCATCGTGAAGAGTGGGCCGAATGCCACGCCAAATTGCGCGAACGCATCGAGCAATGCGCCGCCGCCGGTGTCGAGCGCGTGATCACCTTCTCCGGTTTCCGCCGCGGCTTGAGCGATGAAGAAGGCATCGCCAACATGGTCGCCGGGCTCAAGGAAATCGTCCCCTTCGCAGAGGAAAAGCAAGTCACGCTCTGCATCGAGATGCTGAATTCACGCGTCGATGTGACGATGAAAGGTCATCCCGATTACTTCTGCGACTCGATGGAGCGCACCATCGAGGTCTGCCGCCGCATCGGATCTCCGCGCTGCAAGGTGCTCTTCGACATCTATCACGTGCAGATCATGCACGGCGATGTCATCAGCCGCCTGCGCCAGCACCATGAATATGTCGCTCACGTCCACACCGCCGGCGTCCCCGGGCGCAATGAAATCGACGGCACCCAGGAGCTGAACTACCCCGCCATCATGCAGGCGCTCATCGATCTCAAATACACCGGCTTCGTCGGCCAGGAGTTCATCCCGGTCCACGAAGACAAAGTCGCCTCCCTCGCGGACGGCGTGCGTATCTGCGACGTATAGGACATATGCGACTCGTAGGACCTATTCGTCCTATCCCTAGTGACAGCTACTTTCCATGATCCCACTTCGCGACGACCAAGCGACCGAACGTTTCCCCATCGTCACCCTCCTCCTGATCGCGCTGAATGCGCTCGTCTTCATCGGCTGGCAATTGCGCGTCGGCCTTGAGCATTCGGTCAACATGGCCGGCTTCCTTCCCATCGAGCTCACCAGCCACACGCCCGGCGGCTGGACGCATATCTACACCTCCATGTTCATGCACGGCGGGTGGATGCATCTCATCGGCAATATGTGGTTCCTTTGGATATTCGGGAACAACATCGAGGACAACTGCGGCTCCATCCGCTTCCTCATCTTCTACCTTCTGTGCGGGGTGTCCGCGACGCTGGCCTTCACCGCCCTCGATCCGCGATCAAGTATCCCGCTCGTCGGGGCCAGCGGCGCGATCAGCGGTGTGCTCGGCGCCTATCTGCTGCACCACCCACAGGCACGCGTGCTCACCCTCGTGCCACTTGGCTTTTTCACCCGTCTCATGGAAATCCCCGCATGGGTCTTCCTCCTTGTCTGGATCGGCTTTCAGGTCGTCTCCCAGCTCCTTGCCGCCCGCGCCCACGGCGTGGAGACCAGCGGTGTGGCCTACATGGCGCATATCGGAGGCTTCATCGCCGGCATGGGCCTAATCGTTTTCTTTGAACGGACGAGTCGCCGTCGTGGCTAAAAAGCCATCAGACCAAATTTCGTAGTTCCTTCCCTTCTCGTTCCGGCTAAGACACTGGCCTCTCGACGATTTTCCCCTCTGTCTCTCTCTGTCCCATGATCTCACGCATGCGTCCTCTGCTCTGCCTCCTCGTCTGTATCCTCAGCCTCGCCTCACTGCGCGCGGCCGAACTCTTTGAAATCAAGGAGGGCGACCGCGTCCTCTTCCTCGGTGATACCCTGCTCGAACGCGAGGGTACCTACGGCTACCTCGAGACGCGCATGCAAGAGCAGTTCCCGGATCGGCACTTTACCGTGCGCAATCTCGCCTTCTCCGCCGACACCCCACTTGGTTGGTCGCGCTGCAGCTTCGATCCCGCAGCCAAGGGCTTCGAGCGTTTGAAAGAACAGCTCGATCTCGTGAAACCAACGGTCGTCTTCCTCGGCTACGGCATGGCCGCGAGCTTGCAGGAAATCACCGACCGCTCCGGCGATCCCACGCTCAATCCCGATCCCGCCCGCTACGGCACGGAGCCGATGAGCGCCACGCGCTTCAAGGGCGAACTCGGCCAGCTCATGGACGCGATCGTCGAGGGCAACAAGGCAAGCGGTGGCTCAGGCGTGAGGTTCGTCCTGCTCTCGCCGATCTACCACGAAGACATGCGCAAGCAGAAGCCCGGTTTGCCCGATCCCACCCAGCACAACAAGCTGCTGGTGCAATATTCCAAGGTCATCGGTGAATTGGCGCAGGAGCGCGGGGCGACCTTTCTCAACATGGTGGAGGAGATGAATATCCCTGCTTTCACGGCGACAGAAAATGGCATTCACCTGAGCCGATGGGGGTATCAATATTGGGCCCGGTTGGTCGCAGAGGACCTTCAGTGGGGAAACACGGATGGGAGCACACCGCATCTTTCCGAGACCGTCCGGAACGCAGTGGTCCGCAAAAACGACCTATTCTTCCACCGCTGGCGGCCGGCGAATTCCACTTACCTCTTCGGCTTCCGCAAACATGAGCAGGGGCAGAATGCGAAGGAAATCCCCGAGTTCGATCCGCTCATCGCCGCCGCCGATGCCAAGATCGATGAATTGAAAAAGGCCACCGCGGAAGCGATTACCCGCGGCCAACCCCTGCCTGTCCAGCCGATCACCGCGACCAAGGATCCCGAGCCCGTGCCGCCGCTCCCGAAGCCGGAATTCCTCCTCGATGAAGGCCTGCAGATCGAGCTGTGGGCGGAGAATCCATTGCTCTTCAAGCCGACGGAAATGAATTGGGATCCGCAAGGCCGCCTGTGGGTGGCGAGCAGCGCGCTCTATCCCATGATCGCGCCCGGCGGCGAAGAGACGGACAAGATCATCATCATCGACGATCCGGATCACACCGGCAAAGCGGCCCGGAGCACCGTCTTCGCCGATGGCCTCCTGCTGCCGACTGGCGTCGCGCCGACACCGCTGCCCACCAAGCCCGGCATGCCGCAGCGCTACGGCTGCTTCGTCGGCCAATCGACCGAGCTCCTTTACTTCGAAGACACCAAGGGCTCCGGCCGCGCCGACCAACGACACGTCGTCCTCTCCGGCTTCGGTACGGAAGATACCCACCACATTCTGCATACCCTCAAGTGGGGCCCGGATGGCCGCCTCTACATGGATCAGAGCATCTATATCCACACCCACACGGAAACACCGTGGGGCGTGGTGCGGCTGAATGCCGGCGGCGTTCTCGCGTGGGATCCTCGCACCGAGAAGTTGGAGGTCTTTGACAAGGGGCTGTGGAATAGCTGGGGCCACCAGTTCGACGAATACGGCCAGAGCTTCCAAACCGATGGCGCGGGTTCGACCGGCCTCACCTGGAGTTTCCCCGGCGCGGTCTTTTCCCCTTCGGAAGGCGCTCGCCGCACCCTGCAGAGCATCAGCCCCGGCTCGTATCCAAAATTCGCCGGGTTGGAACTGATCCACTCGCCGCACTTCGGCGTCGACTGGCAGGGCAGCGCCGTCACCTGCGACTTCCGCGCGCATCGTATCGTGCGCTTCGGCATCACCGACCTGGCCAAGGGCACGCCCGCGCAAGCTGGTTACACGACGAAGGAAATGCCTGACGTCGTCCGCACCAGCGATGTCGCCTTCCGCCCCATCGACGTGAAGCTCGGGCCGGACGGCGCGCTCTATGTTGCCGACTGGAGCAACCCCGTCATCAACCACGGCGAAGTCGACTTCCGCGATCCGCGCCGCGACCACACTCACGGCCGCATCTGGCGTATCACAAAGAAAGACGCGCCGCTCGTGCAATGGGAAGACCTCACGAACAAGAGCGCCGATGCGCTTTTCTCGATCTTCGCCCAGCCGACCGCCTCGCAGAATCTTTGGATGCGCGAACAATCCTTGCGCGTGCTGGCGATGAAGCCGACCGCGCAGATCGAGAGTGCCAGCCGCGAATTCCTGCGCGGCTCACCGGACGCCACTCGCTACTGGCAGCTCAATCAATTGCGCAGCTCCTACTACGGCCTGCACCTCGACGCCTTCATCCCGCTCGCGCAATCCATCAATGCGCAGCAGGTCCGCGAATCCATCGCCGGCATGCCAGGTGAACAGATCGCGCAGACGCTCCGGCTCCTCATCTCGCAAGCGGCCACAGCCGAGGCCGTCTTCCGTGATCGCCCGGAAAAACGCGACGCCTTCCGCGCGCAGTTGCTCGCCATGCTCGAGGCCTACGTCGAGCATCCGCATCCGCGCGTGAAGCTCGGTGCCGTGCGCGTGCTCGGCGCCATCCCCACGGCCGAGAGCGCCACGCTCGTGCTCGATACCGCGGTGAAAGGCGACGGCAGCGACCCCTTCCTCGATTTCGCCACGTGGGTTTCTATCAACGATCTCGCCAAGCCCTGGACGGATGCCATCGCCAGCGGCGCCTGGAAGATCGAGGGCCGCGAAAAGCAACTCGAGTATGGCCTGAATGCCATCGACCCCGCCCTCGCCGGCACGGCCATCGCCAAGATCCTGAGCGACGAGAAACTCGACTTCACCAAGGGTCCCTGGATCGACCTCGTCGGCCGCGCCGGCGGTCCACAGGAGCTCTCCAAACTCTTCGAAGCACTCATCCTTTTCTACGGCCCCGATTGCTGCCCGGGCCGCGATGTATCCAAGGTCAAGATCCCGAACCTCTCCGAAGCCGATGCCCAGCGCGTGATCGGCGCGCTGCTCACCGCCGGACGCGATCGCAATGTGCGTCCCGAAGGCGAGTTGACCTTGCAAAAACTCTCCGAAGCTGCACCGGAAAGCCTGCGTGCCGGCCTGCTCCAACTCGCTGGTTTCTGGAAGACCAAGGATGCCGGCGCATTCCTGCCCGTGCTGGCCGGTGACAAGTCGGCGAAAGGCCCGCTGCGCCTCGCCGCCATCGAAGGCCTGCGCGCGCTCGGCGGCAACAATTCCGTCACCACGCTCACCGATCTCTGCGCACCCGAGCAGTCCTTCGGCATCCGCCGAGCGGCCCTCAGCGCGCTGGCCAAGCTGAAGCTTTCCGCGGCGCTGGCCCAGGTGCAGCCCGTGATGCATGACGCGCCGAACGAAGGCGAAGCGCTCCCCGCCTGGCGGCAGTTGCTCAGCGTGCAAGGTGGTATCGATGCGCTGAAGGCCAAGTTTGACGACGCCGCGTGGGCCAAGGAACTGCCCGCACCGGTGCTCGCCTCCGCTCTCAAGGCCGCTCGTGAAAAAGGCCACGCGGGCGCTCTCCTCGCGCAATCGATCGAAGCCGCCGGCGGCAAGGCCGTCACTTCGAAGGGCGATATGGCCGGGCAAATCGCCGGCATGGTGAAGAGCATCCAGCTCGGCTCCGACCCCGGCCAGGGCGAGCTCATTTATCGGCGCATCGGCTGTGTGATGTGCCACTCCATCGGCGGCGCCGGTGGCAAGCTCGGCCCCGATCTCTCCAGTCTCGGCGCCAGCGCCCCGCTCGATTACATCGTCGAGAGCGTTTACGACCCGGCAGCCAAGGTGAAGGAAGGCTTCCACGCTTTTGCCTACACGATGAAGGATGGCTCGCAGCTCACCGGTATCCCGACGCGCGAGACTGCCACCGAGCAATTCATCCGCCCCGGCCCGGCGCCTGAAATGGGTCTGGTGAAAGCCAATATCGTGAAGAAGGACCTCGTCGGCAGCCTCATGCCGCAGGGTCTCACGGATGCTCTGAATGGAACCGAGAAGCGCGAGCTCTTCGCCTTCCTCAGCCAGATCGGACGCCCCGGTCCCTTCGACGCCAGCAAGGGCAACATCCTGCGCCTGTGGCGCCTCTATCCGGGTGCCCAAGCGGCGCAGGCTCAGCACGCGGAAAAGATCGACGAAGCCGTGCCCGCCTACACGCTCGTGGATGGACGCCTGACCCGCGATCTCTTCAATTCCGCGCTACAGCTCCTGCCGAATGCGGGTGACAACGTCATCGCCACCGCGCAGTTCCAGCTCGCCGGCGCCAGCAAGACACGTTTCACCCTCACCGGCGTGAGCAAGGCGTGGCTGGACGGCCAGCCACTCGCCGTGGCCTCCGAGCCGAATCCCTCGCCCGAGCTCTCTGCCGGGGTCCATACGCTCTCCGTGCAAGTCGATCCCAAGGCGCTCCCGGAAATCATCCGGGTGGAGGCCGAAGGCGCGAACTTCCTCGGCAACTGACAGCGCATTTCTGATAATCACTTCTCACCCACCCCAGTCATGAAACTCCACCTCACTCCACTCATCCTCGCCACCGCCATTCTGGGCGGCACGGCGCTCGCCGACGTCAAGCTGCCCGCCGTCATTTCCGACAACATGGTGCTCCAGCAGGAGACCCCTGCCGGCGTGTGGGGCTGGGCCGATCCGGGTGAGAAGGTCACGATCAAGTTTGCCGGCAAATCCGCCGCAGCCACCGCCGATGCCAAGGGCAAATGGAGCGCGAAGCTCGAAGGCCTCGCCGCTGGCACAACCGGCGAGATGACAGTCGCGGGCAAAAATGCGCTCACTATCAAGAACGTGCTCGTCGGCGAAGTGTGGGTTGCTTCCGGTCAGTCGAACATGGAATTCCGTGTCGCCAACACCAAGGACAGCGCCGATGAAATCAAGGCCGCGGATTTCCCGAACATTCGCATGTTCACCGTGCAGAAGGCGGCCAAGACCGAGCCCGCGGATGACTGCGTGGGCAAGTGGGAAGTCTGCACCCCGCAAACCGTGCCGGGCTTCTCCGCGGTCGGTTATTTCTTCGCCCGTCACCTGTATCAGACGCTGAAGTTCCCCGTCGGCATCATCCACACCTCATGGGGTGGCACACCGGCGGAATTCTGGACGCCGAAACCGGCCCTGGCGGCCAACCCTGCGTTCAAGCCGATCTTCGACTCGTGGGACCGGGCGATCGCCGCATATCCGCAGGCCAAGGAGAAATACGACAAGGATCTCGCCGCGTGGAAGGAAGCGACCAAGACCCCGCCGACCGATGGCACCAAGCCACCGCCACAGCCCCGCGCCCCACGTGGAGCCGACGCCTTCGGCAGCCCATCCTGCCTCTACAATGCGATGGTCGCCCCGCTCCTCAATTACACGATTCGCGGCGCCATCTGGTACCAAGGTGAAGCGAACGCCGGGAACCCCGATCTCTACAAGAAGCTCTTCCCGACGATGATCAAGAGCTGGCGCAAGGAGTGGCAGATCGAGGACTTCCCTTTCCTCTTCGTCCAGCTCGCCAATTTCATGCAGCGCCACGCGGAGCCGACGGATACCAATTGGGCGCGCCTGCGCGAAGCCCAGCTCGAGACGCTCGAAGTGCCGCATACCGGCATGGCGGTGATCATCGACATCGGCGAATCCAAGGACATTCATCCGAAGAACAAGCAGGACGTCGGTCTGCGTCTCGCGCTCTGGGCGGAGGCGACGGTCTACTATCGCGACCAGGAATTCTCCGGCCCGCTGCCGAGTGGTTTCCAAGTCGAGGAAGGCAAGGCGCGTCTCACCTTTCGCAATGGCGACGGCATGAAGGCCGCCGACGGTGGCAAGATCAAGGGCTTCTCCATCGCCGGTGAAGATCGCAAGTTCTACTGGGCCGATGTCGAAATCCAAGGCGACCACGTGGTCGTCTCCAGCTCCCAAGTGCCGAAGCCGGTGGCCGTGCGCTACGCGTGGGACGATGATCCCGAGTGCAATCTCATCAACAACACCGGCCTTCCCGCCTCGCCCTTCCGCACCGACGAGTGGCCGTTCGGCGTGGCGAAATAACGCCGCGCGGTTGCAATCAAGCGCAGAGCAGGTTCGTTTGTGTGAATGAGTCCTGCCGTCCCGGCGGTGGGCTCGCTGTCGTCAAATGCACTCGAATTGCATTTGGCGGCGGCAGAACATGACCGGCTAATGATTCCAAGTTGAACCTGCTCACCCGTAAGCGGTCAAACCCGACCATTCCTATGCCTTTGCTTCCCGCCAACGCACCGCGTTTGATGCGCTTCCTGTTTAGCTCGCTCCTCGCGCTTTTCCTCTGCTGGGGGACGGCACGCGGACAGGAAACGACCAAGTTCAAGGCTGCGACCTTGACCCTCGTCAGCGATACCAGCAGCGTGGAAGCGGGCAAGCCGTTTCACGCCGGCGTGCGCATTCAGTTGGATGAAGGCTGGGATGTCTACTGGCAGTTCGTCGGTGAAATCGGGCAGGCCACCAAGATCGAATGGGAACTGCC
Source organism: Chthoniobacter sp. (assembly GCA_041287745.1). GTDB lineage: Bacteria > Verrucomicrobiota > Verrucomicrobiia > Chthoniobacterales > Chthoniobacteraceae > Chthoniobacter. The sequence goes on from JBGGMZ010000461.1 coordinate 12,559, forward strand.
GAAAGGGTTCACCGCCGGGCCGCTGCAGTGGCCACTGCCGGAGGCGCACCTGGCATTTGGCGACATGCTCAACTACGTCTACCTGCACGAGGTGCTGCTCTACGCGACGATCACTCCCCCGGCGCAACTGCCGGCTGGCCCGATCAACATCAAGGCGCACATCACCTGGCAGATGTGCGATGCGCAGAATTGCATCCCAGGCGACCAGAAGCTGGCGCTGGCCCTGAAATCGGGTCCGGTGCAACCGGCCAACGCCGACCTCTTCGCCAAATGGCAGGCCCAATCGCCGAAGACCGATGCCCCGCCATTCAAGGTGAAATGGGACCGCAGCAAGGAGAAGGAATTCTCGCTGCAAATCGACGGGCTGGCGAAGGACGCCAAGTCAGAGTTTTTTCCGCTGCCTCCGGACGAGGTAAAGGCCGGTGATATTGGCCATCCGAAACTCGGCGAAGTGGCTGCGGATGGCTCTCGCACGATCACGTTTTCTTTCGACGGCGCGAAACAAAACATTCCCAGCCGAGGCGTGATCGTGACGCAAAAGGAGGGCGACCCACGCGAGGGTTGGATCATCGCAGCCTATGGCGGCACGGGCGCCACTGCGCCCAAGAATGCGACCGGCGCGACGTCTTCCGCCATCGTTGAATCCGCACCGAAGGAAGGTCTGATTTGGAAGCTCTTCCTCGCTTTCATCGGCGGACTCATCATGAACGTGATGCCGTGCGTGCTGCCCGTGATCACGTTGAAGATTTACTGATTCGTCAATCAAGCCGGCCACGCGCCGGGCCGTGTCTTCCGACTGGGTCTCGCTTTCAATGAGGGCGTATTCGTCTTCTTCCTCACGCTCGCCGGGATCATGGCCAAGCTTCGCGGCTCCTTTAGCTACGGTTACCAGTTCCAAAATCCCTATCTGCTCGCTGTCATCATTTCGCTGGTCTTCCTGTTTGGGCTCAGCTTGCTCGGCGTATTTGCACTCACCCTCGGCGGA
>JBGGMZ010000462.1:0-9524 GCA_041287745.1 Chthoniobacter sp.
ACCGCTCGAACGCGTCAACCACCACGCGACGCCCGTGAGCGAGGCTTCGACCATCCTCATCGTCGAGGACGACGAGGCCGTGCGCAGCCTCGTGCGCGAAGTGCTCGACCATCATGGCTATCGCGTCCTCGAGGCGGAACATGGCGAGGCGGCCCTAGAGGTGTGGAAAGAACACCGCACGCAAATCGATCTTTTGCTGACCGACATGGTCATGCCCGGCAGCGTCAATGGCCTGGAGCTATCCCAACGCTTGCTTGCCGAGCAGCCGGACCTGAAGGTCATCTACACCAGCGGATACAGCGCAGAACTTTTCGGAAGCGACGTGCAACTCGAAGATGGCCGCAACTACCTCCCCAAGCCGTATCTCTCCGCAAAGCTCACCGCCATTCTGCATCGGGCGCTACATCCCGACGAAGCCGAGGTCGTGTCCGCAACGGAAGCCGCATCCGCGAAGTTCTAACGCCACGTAGCGCCTCGCTATTCCAACGACCGCGCGAGTTCTTCAAACGTCCTCGCGTTGCGGATTGCGGTGTTCAGCCGATCCAACCCCGCATCGTGCGCCGGATGCGCAAGCTCAACGCTGCGTTTCAGCGGCCCTGATCCCAGCACGATTTCATCCCACTGGATCGACTCGATCTCGCGGTTGAATCTCGCCACCGCGCGCCCCCGGAAGAAAGCGCGCGTCGTCTCCGGCGGCTGAAAGATCGCGCGACGGATGTCATCCTCCGAAACGACCCGGCGCATCTGCCCCTCGCGCATCAGCTCGTAAAACAGGCCGTGCTCGAGGGACACATTGTGATACTCCAGGTCGATCGACTGCAGCCACGGATCGCTCCAGTCCAGTCCTTCGCTCTCCTGGAATGTCGAGAGCAGGAACTTCTTGGCCACCCAATCGACACGGTCGCGACAACGCCAGTAATCTGCAGCCAGATCGTCAAGCACCGCCTCCCATTCGGACAGCACCCAGCTCGTTTCACCACCCTCGTTGCAATGCTTGCGGGCCGCGGCCAGGTAAAGCCTTTGCACATCGACTGCGGAGATCGTCCGTCCATCTTTCAACTCGATCAACCACTCCAGTGATTGGTCGCGGCTGAGCAATTTTGTCGACTCAATCGGGTTTGCGAAATCCAGCTTCGGCGCGTGCCCTTTCTCGATCAGCTCCAGGACGAGCGCCGTCGTACCGATCTTCAAAGCCGTCGCGAAGTCGCTCATGTTGGCGTCACCGATGATCACGTGGAACCGACGGTAAAGCTCAGCATCGGCATGCGGCTCGTCGCGCGTATTTACCAGCGGGCGCCGATTCATCGTATCGATCGAGCAGAGCACGCTAAAGAAATCCGACCGCTGTGCGATCTGATACAATCCCGACTGCCCTCCCGAGTCCTCTCCCTCGATGCCCATCTTGCCAGCGCCCGCGAAAATCTGCCGGGTGACCAAAAACGGAACCACGTCGCGCACCAGCCATTCCCACGGCACATCGCGCCGCATGAGGTAGTTGTCATGGCAGCCGTAGCTGTGACCCACGAAATCCGTGTTGTTCTTGTAGAGCCGCGCCTCACACCCCTCCGGCAAATGTGTGTTCCGCCGCCGCGCGCACTCCGCGAGGATGCGCTCCCCTGCTTTGTCCTGCGCCACGATCTCCTGCAGCGTCGTGCACTCCGGCGTCGAGTATTCCGGGTGCGCGTGATCGTTGTAGAAGCGCGCGCCGTTGCTCAGCACGAGGTCGCTCTTGATCTCCTGGAAGCTCAACGGCCGATTTTTATCCAGCTCGTAGTAGGCCGCTTCGTCGGTATCCTGCAGCAGCTCTTCCGCACGAAATCCCCGGGCGTCCTGATGAGGATCCTCGAGCTCGTAGTCCCATTTCATTGACGCGCCATGCTCGGTATAGCTGCGCACGATCTCGATGGATTCGCGCACGACATCGAGATCGGACAGGCCGTCGACAGTGATACCGTATTCCGTTTCGAGACCGAAGACGCGTTTCATTGGCGGCAATGTCCCGCAGGCCACGCAAACTCGCAAGTGGCAGCCGCTATTTCGCGAGGCCGAGCTTGTCGAAAATCGGCTTCAGCGTCGCCGTCCACTTGGCGTAGCCGGCGGCATTTGGGTGCAGCATGTCGGGAAATTCCTCCTTCTTGCACGAGCCGGTGCCGTCGTCGAAAAGCGTCCACGTATCGCAGAAAGTCACCTGTGCATCATTCTTGAAAGCCTCTTCGTAGAAGGCGTTCAGCTTCTGGATTTTCTCCGGAAAAAAGCCCGCCTTGGGTCCGCGCGGCATCACCTTGTTGATCACCACTGGCATCTTCGGATTGGCCGCGTGCAAAGCGCTCACGATCGCCTTCAAGTTTTCCGCCACCACTTCCGGTTCGCCGCCCTGGTCGAGATCGTTGGTGCCGATGAGAATGGAAACCGCCTTCGGGTGCAGATCGAGAACGTCTCCCTGCAGCCGCGCGCGCAACCCGCGCGTCGTGTCGCCGCTAATGCCTCGATTGGCCACTTTCAAGTCGGGAAAATCCTTGGCCAGCGAACCCCAGCCTTGCGTGATCGAGTCGCCGAAAAACACGACGGAATTTTCCTCGGTCGTCTTCATCTTGGACCACTGCTCACGGCGCCCTTTCCACAGGGTGCGAAACCAAAGCCCCGACTGTATCGGCCCTGCCCCGGGGCAGAGGTTCGACGGCGGCTGCGAGAATGGTCCCGCCACTTGCTCCCATGCCACGACGCTACCGCGCTTCTGCGCAAACATCCACGGCAGCAACTCGGGCTCGCCGTAAGCGATATTCCACGAGTCGTGCTTCACATAGGGATACTCGCTGTAGAGCGGCTTACCACCGGCCGCCTCAAGCGCCGCGATCATTTCCTGCGAGCGAACGACCGGCACGGTGGGATCGAGCAGACCATGAAACGCCCAGATCGCCACGCCTTTCGCCGGCGCGATGCGGGCGACATCACCCCCGCCGCAGATCGGCGCCGCGGCTGCCCAGCGCTGCGGCTGACGCGTAAGCAAATCCCAAGTGCCGTAGCCACCCATCGAGAGCCCGGTCACGTAGAGCCGTTCCTGGTCGATCGCCGGGAATTCCTTGAGCACCGCATCGAGCGCACCGAGCAGCAGCTTCATCGGCGCCGTGGGTTCTTCCGAATAAGCATTTGGCCCCGTCCAACCCTTCACCGCGGACCACGTCTGCTCCGGCGGGCACTGCGGCGCCACCACAAAGCACGGATACTTGTCGCGCACATCGGGCTTCAGAAACAGCGGCGCGCCATACTTGAGTTGCACCGCATTGTCCGTCCCACGCTCACCCGCGCCATGCAGCACGACCACCATCGGATATTTCTTTGCGGGATCGAAGTCCTTCGGCTTGAGCAGCCGATAGCCGAGCTGCGCGCCATCGGCGCCGGCGAAAGTGCGCGCCTCGTATTCATCCGCGCGCATCGGTGCTGCGCTCACGAGAGCGAGAAGGGCCAGGAAAAGAAGGGGGAGGAATTTCATGCTGAGGTAGATGATTGCGAAAAGTGCGTGTGAAGTGCCAGTGCGATTCCGCTCGCGATTCATTTCGTTGCAGAAACGGTGATCTTCCCCCCGGGAATGGCCTTTGCCTTTTCGAGGCCGGTCAGTTCCAGATTCCAGTAGGCCGAGTCGCCCGCCTCCAGATACACCTTGCCGTCTGCCGTTTGCACTACACTGCCGCTGTTTGCCGCCTTGGCATCGGCATGCGTCATGTCCGCGCCCGGCACCGCCGACTGAGGCCACCGCACCTCCGCGGCTTCACGCGCAAACAAGGACCCGAGAGCGAACCCGTCTTCGGTGATCACATGCCACATCCCATCGCCCAGACCCACGACCCAAGCGCTGTTGAGCGGCGGAGCCAGACGGACGGTGCCGCCGCCGCGGCGCGCCAACTCCACGTTGCTTGCCGGTAGCTCCCAAAGCTTTCGTCCCTCTGCCGCTTCACGACACACGAGCGGCTTTCCCGCTTCGGTGGGCGTTTCGAGGAACAACTTTCCATCCGCGCTTCGCACAGTCGAGTTCCGAGGCAATTTCACACTCTTTTCCAGATCGAATTGCGGCGCGCCGCCGGTGGTCCATCCGGAAACCTTGAGCAAGTAATCCTGTCTGGCGTCTTCTCGAATGCGATAGTGCAAGGCGAGGTCGCTTCCGGTCCACGGAAGGTCGAATTCGAGCACCGACGACACTTCGAGAAGCTCGCTGTCCTGCTCCACTCCATCACCATTTTTATCCGACCAGAACACCGTATTCTTCGCGTTTCCCATTTCTGTCACCGGCGCTTCCTTTCCATTTTCCAAGGTCCAATAGATCCGCGCGCGTACGCGATAGTCGCCATCCGCAGCACGTTCTAGAATCCGGATCGGGCCAGTCCCCGAATCACCTTCCGCGGTCACGAGATAAGCGTGCCCGTTTTTCCCGATTCCGAAACGGGCGCAGCCGATGGAACGGTCGCGCAAGATCACTCCGACGCAGGTGGCCGCGCCAGTCTTGCGGTCAATGCGCCATTCACAATTCTGCGCCACCATTAGATCGGGGTTCAGTGGATTGATCGCACCACCCGGTGCGTGCGGTTCCGCCGGGCCAAAGAATTCACGCACCAGCTTGCCCTGCTTGCCAGTCGTGTCCCATACGCTGAAGCGCTTGGGAAAGGCGTCGCTCTCCGCCACCCAGAGCCTTCCATCCGGAGCCAGTGCAACTCCACGCACTGCGCGCAATCCATCTGCCTGCCAGGGCCCGAGCAGGCCCCGCCCCCCAGGCCGCCCGGCGATCCAGACTGGCTCATCCATATTGAGCAACGACCGCGCCTGCACCTGATGACGAGGCGCCCCGTAGCCAATGAATGCGGTGCGCGCGTGAAACTTCCCGTGATCGCCGATGACAGTCAGTGCGCTCACCGTCGCATCCTTCTCGAGTTGCGCCATGTCACTCGTGATCAACCAAAATGGGTCGTGGGCAAAAAGGATGCGACCGAGCACGCCATCCCCCAAGGAAATGACCGCGAAATCCGCATCGGAGAGTTTGCCCGGTGCGTCAGGCAGTTCGGTCTGCGTGGGTACGACATCGATCATCCCAGGCGGAGCCCCGACTACTGTTTGCAGATAGGCGCCACTTTTCGCATCGAGCACGGTGAGGAATTGAGAACTGGTGAAGCTCAAATAGATGTGACCGTGGCGCACTGTCATGGCATCTGCCATGTCCGGTCGCGTCTTTCCATCCGCTGGCCAGAGGGATGACATTTTCAAATCCATCGCTCCGTTGGGCCACAGCACCGGCGTGCCGTCTTTCGCATTCAGTCGGTAGATGCCGCCTCCCCTCGCCGCTGCGCCCTCCAGACCGCCCAGCACGTAAACAATCCCATCATCCACCGCGAGGGCCTTGCAGCCAGATGGCCCTTCGCTGCGGCGATGACTCCACAGCACGCGACCATCCAAATCACACGCCAATACGGACTTGCCATTGTCCGCCAAGGACCAGCCGAGGTAGACCTGCTTCTCATCGGTGGCCACCGCGCTCGGCACACCCTTGTCCCCTCCCCATCCCCCTTTGCCATCGGGTGTGGTCCACGGTAGTCCGCCACCGCTCCCCACCCAGCCACGCAGCTTCAGGCCGATGCCTTCGTGAAAGACGCCCTTCCATGTGTAGTCACCGGGCGGAGCCGTCGTCCCGTCGTCGAGCAATCCATCCCAAGCCAGCTTCTGCGCACCCTTGGCAAAGTGCTCCCCCTGCACGAGCCGCCGGGCGAGGGTTCCGTCACCGTTGTAGATGTTCACCAACACGGTTCCTTCGCGGGCCGTGGTGAATTTGATCTCCATCCCTCCCGCTACAGGCTGCTTCTCCGCTGCGGAAAGCCTGGTCGCTACCAAGATCAGACCGCAACAGAGTAGGCGACCGACGGTAAAGAGTGTGGGGATGAATTTTTTGGTCACCTTGTGCGGCCTTGTGGAGTCTTGTTTCACCTTTATTCGGCGCGTTTCGCGGAGGCGAGCATCTTGGGGATTTAGTAGACAGCGGTCACCTACCCGCCTTCCCACAGAAGTCGCGCTTGGCTATGATCTGCGCGTGGGAGGAGGATTCCGTCCCATGTCGATTGACTACGACTAGGCACGATTAAGCACGATTACTCTGGAACTTTGGGCAGGATCGCGGGGTTGAAGCCGCAAAAGAACCGCTTGCCTCGAATCGACCGGTCACCCCTTCCTTCGTAGTTGAATCTCATTCTCCGCAGAACAACCTAGTTCGTTCCCCCGCTTTCCAACCTTCGAGTGGAGATTAGCCGCTTCTTCGTCCAAAGTCAATCTATTACCCACACGCATTGCGGCACTCCCCTGGACTGCATCCTTTCATGAAATCCCTATTCCCCCTGCTCGCTTCTCTCGGCCTCCTGGCCGCCACGGCCTTCGCCGCGGACAAGCCCAACTTCGTCGTCATCAATATCGACGACATGGGCTATGCGGACATTGCGCCCTTTGGCTCGAAGCTCAACCGTACGCCCAACCTCGACCGCATGGCCAAGGAAGGCCGCAAGCTCACTTGCTTCTACGCCGCTCCCGTCTGCTCGCCCTCGCGCTCAGCGCTCATGACTGGCTGCTATCCGAAACGCGTGCTGCCCATCCCCGGCGTGCTCTTTCCCGGCGCCGCGGTCGGCCTGAATCCAGCCGAGCACACCGTCGCGGAACTCCTCAAGCAAGCCGGCTATGCGACCGCGTGCATCGGCAAGTGGCACCTCGGCGACCAGCCGGAATTCCTGCCCCCGCGCCGTGGCTTCGACTACTACCTCGGCCTCCCCTACTCGAACGACATGGGCCCCGGCGAAGACGGCACCAAGAGCAGTCTCGGCGAACCGTTGCCCAAAGGCGCCGGCGCCAATCAGGCCGCCCCCGTCGTCAGCGAGACCGGCATCACCGGCCATCAGCCGCCACTGCCACTCATCGAAAATGAAAAGGTTATCGCCCGCGTGCAACAGGATGAACAGCAAGGCCTGGTCGAGCGTTACACCGAAGCCGCCGTCAAATTCATCCGGGACAACAAGGAGAAACCCTTCTTCCTCTACCTGCCGCACAACGCCGTCCACTTCCCCATCTATCCCGGGAAACAATGGGCGGGCAAATCACCCAACGGCAACTACAGCGACTGGGTAGAGCAAGTCGACTGGAGCGTGGGCGAGGTGCTCGATACCTTGCGCGAGCTGAAGCTCGATTCGCGCACCCTCGTCCTCTTCACCTCGGACAACGGCGGCACGCCGCGCGCCGTGAATGCCCCGTTGCGAGGCTTCAAGACCTCCACCTGGGAAGGCGGCATGCGCGAACCGACCATCGCCTGGTGGCCGGGTAAAATCCCCGCCAGCACCGCGACCGACGAAATCACCGGCATGATCGATATCCTGCCCACCCTCGTGAAATTGGGCGGCGGCAGCGTCCCCACCGATCACAAGATCGATGGCGGCGACATCTGGCCGCTGCTCGCGGGCGAAGCCGGCGCAAAATCACCGCACGATGTCTTCTACTACTTCAACGGCTTGCGGCTGCAGTGCGTGCGCTCCGGCCCGTGGAAGTTGCGGTTCGCCTCCGCCGGCATGGCCGAAGGCAAAGGGCCGGTGAAAAAATCCGACGCTCCCATTCAGGACCAACTCTACAATCTCGACTCCGATATCGGCGAAACGACCAACGTCGCCGAGGCCAACCCGGAGGTGATGGCCCGCCTGCGCAAGCTCGCCGACGCCATGAAAGACGACCTCGGTCTGGAAGGCATGGGCCCGGGCGTCCGCCCCCTCGGCCACGTCGCCAATCCGCAGCCGCTCATCAGCAATGACGGCACGATCCGTCCGGAGTTCGCGCCAAAATAAAACTTACCGCTTCGGCTGCATCTGCCCAATCTTGCGGCCTCCCGAGAGCGGCTTGAGGGTCACGCCGACGAATAAGGTTTTGTAGCGGCCGAACTGCGAGAGGTCGCCCTTGTACCATGCATTCGTCGTAAGCCCGGGCTGATCCGGAACGGATAGCTCGTAGAGGCTGCCCGTCACGGCATCGATCACGATGGGAGCAACGCCGAGCATGACGTTTCCCTCCACCGCCCCCCAGATGGCGTAGTTGTCCATCTTCAGATCGTACGGCTCGAAGCCTTCCAGCTCGAAACGCACCCGTGGTTTTTGGAATCGGCTGAACACGACCAGACGCGGCGTCTTACCGACTTTCGAGCCATTCACATAGAGCGTCGCGCCGACCGGCTTGCTGTCGAACTGCACCTTTTGCAGCGGACCTTGGGTCACCGTCGCGCAACCTCCAAAGAAGGCCTGGCTCACCGGCAGCGTCAGCGCGGCGAGAGCAAAGGGCAGCAGGCGAATCGAGATGGACATGCGTGCAGCTTTCTACCGTCGCTGCAGTTGCCCAATCTTGCGGGCGCCGGGATCGGCTTTCAGCGCGACGGAGATGGTCAAGGTGGTCGGGCTGAAGATGGCTCCGTACTCCTGATCTTTCAGCAGCTCGGCCTTGCGATCCGGCGGCACGTCGAGCTGGAAAACCGCTCCCGTGATCACGTCTACCACGATCCAGACACCGCCGATAAATAGGTTCCCCTGCGCGTAGCCGCTCACGGTTTTTTGCAGGGGGACTTCGAATGGTTTGTAGCCGGGCAATTCAATGCGCACCCGATGCACTCCCCAGCGGCTTACCCTGGTTGTCAGCGGAGTCTGCCCGATGGCGTGCCCGTTCAGGAGCACGCGTGCGCCCGCGGGCTGGCTCTTCACGTGGACTTTTTCGGTCGGCCCATCGATCCATGTCGCGCAGCCTCCGAAAAAGACCTGGCTGAGCGGCAGCGTCAGCCCCGCCAGCAAGAGCAGACGCAGCCGGGAAGTCATGACGCCAGTTACTTATTCACCATGCCGACACCCTTGGTGAGCGTCTTCACGCGACAGACGAAATGGTTGGCGCAGATGTAGAGCGTCGAACCGTCGTCGCCCCACGCGCAGTTGCCCGTCTGCTGGCCGGTGATAACCGTGCCGAGATGTTTGCCGGCAGGCGAGATCACCATCACGCCACTGGCCCCGGTGCACCACACGTTGCCATGTTCGTCCACCTTCATGCCATCGGGCAACCCGATGCGCCCTTTGGCCGCGAGTGGACCTGCATCGAAAAACTCCCGCCTGTTCGCCACCGTGCCATCCGTCTGGACATCGTAGGCCCAGACCTTCGCCGACTTCGGATCGCTGACCGCGATGTAGAGGGTCTTTTCATCGGGCGACAGCGCGACACCATTTGGGAAGGTGAGATCCTTGATGATCGCGGTCGTCTCACCGGAAGGCTTCACGAGATAGACACCGTTGAACTTCAACTCCTTGAGCGGCGAATCGTTCAGCCCTTCCAAGCCGTAGGGCGGGTCGGTGAAGTAGAGGTTGCCGTTCTTCGCGAAGATGAGGTCGTTCGGGCTATTCAGGTGCTTGCCTTCGTAACCATTGGTCAGCGGCACCTGCTTGCCGTCGCTCTCGAGCCGTTCCACCCGACGCATACCTTGCTGGCACAAC
>JBGGMZ010000463.1:0-9089 GCA_041287745.1 Chthoniobacter sp.
TGAAGGCAATTCTCCGCGTTCGTGACAAAGTGCGGCTGGATTTGGAAAAGTTGATCGAGATGCATTTTAAGACCGGAATGGCTATGGCCGCTGAAGCTCTTGCCGACTGCGAAAGAGGGAATAGTCACACGACTTTCAACCAGAGCAATTTGACCGAAGCGTACTTCGAATTGGAGAGGGCGCTCCATATGCTTGACGATAGTCCCAAGAGTGAACTGGCGAGGCAAACGATCCTGCTTGTTCAAGGGCTTTGCGCCCGATACTGCGTGGATGGTAAAGAGCGGGCGCGGAGAAGGCTGGAACCTATTGCAATGGCACTGAGAGAACGCGCTGAGAAACGGACAATCGAGGTGTTTGCGACACATCGCGAATGGGTTGAAAAATATGAACAGTTTTTGAAAGCCCCTTTTGGTCTTGCCGACCCGAAGTCGCGCCGAGGACGTAGTGGGCTTAAAACGGGGGGCGATTCCGCTCGCCCCGAAGGTCCGAAGTGGTTCTCCGTCCAAGAAGATCCGGCGCTGTGGTGCCGCGCCTATAGACTGTACCTCGATAGCTTGCCGCCCGATCGTCCAGGGTTGCGCATTACGTGCCAGGATAAACCGCTCCATCACTTTTTGTGGCTTTCTCGGGAATTAGAGGAAGCGAGCATCATGCGGGCAACCACCGATTTCCTCTCCTGTTACGAGCCGAACTGCAAATGATGCGCTAAAACGGAGGCTTCAGCCGATTGCAATCAGGCGTTCGTTTACAAATCGGCTCCCCCTATTCAGTGCCGCCCGAATCTCGGCAGCAGGCAGTGCGGCGGATTGGTCTGCCTGTTTCAAAACCGATTCAAATTCTTTCTTGAGCTCCGCCGGAGTTTGAAGGACGTAAAACCAAAGGGTTGCGGGGCTGCCCAACCGAGCGTGAAAATCCGCGAGGTCTGCTTGCAATTGCTGAACCTTCGACTCTTGGAGGGCAAAGCACTGGTAAATCAATACGGGTTCAGCAGCTTCTCTAATGCAGGCAGATGCGGCACGGTGAATCATCTGATTAACCACGCCCTGAAAATCGCGCTGGTCGAGTTGCTGTCCTATTTTTGTACCGATGAGTTCAAGCCAGTGGTCGGCCACCTGCGTTCGGTTCACCGACGGGGTTGCGCCCAACCAGCTGCGCAGGCTAGGGTAGCGACCCTCCGTCCACTTTTCCTCGATAGCCGCGGTGAGGTTCTCAGCAAAGATCATTAGATCGGTTTGCGAGGGGGCATTGTACTTCTTCGTGCCTGAGATTTTCGTAGAGGCAACGGTTAACTCAGAGTGTAGACTCCCCGATCGGGCGTGCCATTTCCAAGCCGGATTGGCAGGTTCCTGACCCTCGCTCCGTAGTCCGCCCCGTAGGCGAGCAGCGGGACTGTGGATCGTGTCGGCTTGGGCAACTCTTCATTGGTATAGACTCAAGCAGAGCACCGAAGTCGGTCGCAGGTTTGAAGTCGTAGTGGAGAGGGAACATCGTTTGCATCCTGCCAAAAAGGGGTTCCGCAAAGCGAGAAGCCGGTTTTAATGCGCGTCCGCGCCGTCCATGCCGTCTGTGTCCTCCCTGGCTCTTCGGCCCGCCCAACCGAACTGGGGCTGTCCGCACCCGCCGCAGGATACTCGAACCCGACGAAATTACCTCCGAAGCGCAGGACGGGTCTCTCGACGCCGCAGCGCTACAGCTTTGGATCCCTTCGCTTTTGGCTCGCGGCCCGGCGCATAGTTCTGGGCGGCGCTTCGGGCGAGAATACCAATTCGGGGTAATCGAGGGCCGCTCCGGTCGAACCGTCGCTCAGAACCACCTGCTGCATACCGTCCTCCACAGATGCACAAGCTACTTTGCGTAGCTGGCCTGGCGCGGATCGCGGATCACGAAAAAAAGGCGACGAGCTGGCATTCCTCATTGTAGCGGACGTGGCAAGCGATCGAATAAATCAATGCCGATATTCCTGCGCGATCATCAACTTCCCGTCCACGTTAACGCGCCGAGTGTGCATTTTGGGACCGGTTCCATTCAGCCGAACCATGTCCTGCAACAGGTCTTCGGAATCAAACGGCGCGAACACAAAGCGATTTGCATGTCGAAGAGTACGCTCGATGATCAGTTCCGACATTTCTAGTCCGAGTTGCCCATAACTTTCTGGTCCATCGTGACGGGCACAAGCCACCATTCGCGGACTGAGGGGTAACAGAAGTTCCGAACCTGGTGTGGCCAATCCAAACGGCCCTTCATTCGGATTGGTAAGGACAACAGGTTGGTCGCCGATAATGATGTCTGGTTCGCCATCCCTCACTGCCAAAAAGGTCCATTTCATTCTCCGAAGTTCTGTGAAAATCGTTTCGATCATCCGAATTGCCTGCTGGAGGATGAACTCACGACTCGCGGTGGCGGTCGTCTGGCCGTTTTGAACGGACTCAAAGAATTTATCGATCTCCGCGGCATTCGCGCCCCTTTTCTGGAATCTTTCGGTCACACCTGCTCGAAAGCGTAGATCAAATGCCGCCATCCGCCGGAACATCTCATTTATGTGGGGGTCGTGGAATTCCTGAAGCCGTTCAAACGCTCCGGGCGTCCGTACCATTTGCGCGCCAACGAAATTCAGAAATGCCTGCCATCTATCCACATCGAGGCATTCACTACCGAGGAGTCCGGAAATTGCCGCCGCACCAGGACCGTCGACTTCGTCAGCAAAGAATTTTTCAATGGTATCAAAATCGGGAGCAGCGCCTTTCCTCGCTCTCGCATAAAGATCGCGCTCAAATCCCGCGGTGTCGGGCATCGCCAGCCATTTTTTCTTTCGGTTAGCGTCATAAACCCATATGCGTCCGTTGGGACCAGCAAAGTTCCGCAGTAATAACTGGGGGACGTAGTGATGGCGACGAGGTGTGTTGTTGCCCACGCCGCAGATTATTGCAGCCGACTCAAAGGGCAAGGCAGCTTAGAGGATACTGGAGACGGCTTTGTGCCCAAGTCGCGCAACGAGGCCTCATAGGTATCGGGGAGGCCGTGAGGGCGATGCACTTAGCGGACGACCACGGTGAAACCGTTGTGGCCACAATCTACTGTGAAGAGAATCTCAGCCACGCGCTCGACGGGCAGCCCGACTTCCTTGGCGATGTGAAAATAATGGAATACGCCGCTTTTTCCATTCTTGATTTGTTCATTGATGTGCCCTTCCAGCATCGCCGCCTGCTCATCGTATAGGGAAACTTTCAGGAGCTACTTACGATCGGCTCCGCGGTAGCTCTTACGGTTTACTCGGATTGGGTAGGTGACCATCGGTCAAAATCGCCCATGGTGGCGATTTCGGCAACTTGGAGGCCCATTCCGCGGCTCCGCCCCTGCCGCTCGACGCCTCCGACGCCTCCGCCACGTGACCCGCCCTCCCCCAAACGCGTGAACCCCGAGACAGCTGCAGCGGATTCACATTCCGCCTCGGCTGCGACCCTCAAGGGTGCTATTTCCTTTTCGACCGGCGAAATCTGCGCCGTGATAACACCGCTGCCACGAAAATAGCGTGCGACGGTTCCGTTGCAATCGAACCCCTGCAGTTCTACGCCGCTTGCATGTGGAACTGCCCACACTTCCGACCAAGAAGGAGCCCCCCTCACCGCGCTGGCGAATGGCGCGTCGCCCGAGACGAGGAACTTGATCGTCGGCACGGCCAACTCCGCGCTCGCTGGCGACGTCGAAATTTCCGGCACGCCCCAGACCGTCAACAGCATCTCTGTCGCCGCTGGAAATACTGGCGGCGTCAACAATTCATTGGTTCGACCGTTTCCGCTGCAATTCTCTTGAGCGGACGACCGCACCGCCTTTACACCACCGGCATGACGCGTCGTTCTCCGGTTGCCACCCAACCCAGCGGGAGACGGCCCGCTTCGAAGCAATCCCGCCCGCCGCTCGAGCGCATGGCGCACCTGCACCACCAGCTTAGCGCCGGCACTTTTCCGAATTGCCGGAAGCTCGCCGACGCACTCGAAGTCTCCAGCAAGACCATCCAGCGGGACATTGACTTCATGCGGGATCGCCTGCATTACCCCATCCAGTGGGACCAGGCGCATCTCGGCTTCTACTACACCGAGCCCGTCGGCAAGCTCCCCGGCATGGAAGTCTCCGAAGGCGAAGTGGTCGCCCTCTTCGTCGCGCAAAAGGCGCTCGAGCAATATCGCGGCACCTCCTTCGAGAAATCCCTGCGCACCGCGTTCCAAAAAATTTCCGCCGGCCTGGATGGCCAGATCCGCTTCCAGTGGAGCGATATCGAGACCGCCATCTCCTTCCGCGGCCTCGGTGCCACCGTCGCCGACCTCGAGCTTTTCGAAACGGTGAGCCGCGCCGTCCTCGACCAACACGAACTCACCTTCGATTACAAAAAGCTCGGCGGCTCTCGCCATGAAGCACGGCGCATCCAGCCCTACCATCTCGGCTGCGTGGAAAACCAATGGTACCTCTTTGGCCACGATCTCGCCCGTCGCCAACTGCGCACCTTCGCCCTTCCCCGCACGCGCCGGGCGCGCCATACCGGCGTCCGCTTCCAGCGCCCCGCCGATTTCTCCATCGCCCAACATCTCAGCGATAGCTTCGGCGTCTTCCGCAGCCAGAGCGGCTCCGGCGGCTCCGGCAACCCCAGCCGTTCCGGCAAACCCAGTAACCCGGGCACCCGCCACCGCATCCGGCTGCGCTTCGATCCCTTCGCTGCCCGCCTTGTCAGCGAACGCCAATGGCACGCCTCGCAAAAGATGAAACGCTTCCCCGACGGCAGCCTCGAGCTCACCCTCACCCTCGGCAGCCTGGAAGAAATCGAGCGCTGGATCCTGAGCTGGGGCGAACACGCCACCGTCCTTGCTCCCCCCGCCCTCCTCACCCGCCTGCGCGTCATCGCCACCACTCTCGCCCGCCGCTACGCCCCAGCCGTACCGCTGCAATAGAACGCTTGCGAGGGTCTCGATTTGTAGCGGCGCCGTCTTCGGCGTCGGTCGCATTACTGAAAGGCTTCCGGCGCCGGGGATGGCCTCGCCACGGCCCGGAGGGCTTCGGCTGCACCGCAGAACCTATGTAGCGCCCGACTGTATCGTTCCGGCGGAGGAAAGAAGCGGCGAATACAATCGTTGAATTCGATCCGTGCGAAGCCGGCCGCTGAAAAGCGAACGAGCCAACGACGACTGCCTACACATTTTTTTTTAGAATTCTGCCGTGTAGGACAGCCAATGTCCGAGAGACGCCAGTAAACCTTCCTGCGTCATGAACACGCAGCCTGCCGAACCCGCATTCCTCCTCGCCCACCCCGCTCCATGAATGGCATCACCCGCTCCCGCTCCATGAATGGCATCGCCAGCGCCGCGACGACCGATGAGCTTGCGAACGCCGAGCCAACACCGCAGCACCGCGCCAAATGAACATCGACACCACCCCACCGTCCCTGCCACCCTCCCCTTCCCCAGACGGCATGAGCGGCATCGACTATCGAGATGTATTCGGCAAGGCGTTCCAGGAACGCACAGGCGCCACCCCGTACTCCTATCGCCGCCACCTCGGCCCCGGCTATCTCCACTATGCCTCCACTGTTTCCGCCTTCTCGCAATGGCCCCGGACACTCGGCCGAAGTGAAAATGCACCTGACAACCGATGGGCAGATGTTTTCGATCGGGCAATTAGGTCCGAATTTTCTCCTGCTCAGACACCCTGTCGATCATCCGCCGGTCACTGCCATTCTCTTCCTCAGCATCGACGGACTCGAACGCGAATGGCAAGTCTCCCTTCCGGAGGGCATCTCGGCCTCTTCCCGGCGGGTGGCGATTACAAAAGCGGCGAAATCGTGATCGATGGCCTTCCGTCAGAACGAGTAGCTCCCACTCTTCATCAGATCGGTCGTTCCATGGCGGCCGAGCACCTGAAAGTGGTGATCAGGTGCAAAGAATCTCCCCCACCAAGTACCCCGCCCAATTCAAAGAACTGAACCTACTGCCCCATGAAAATTGACACGCTCCAAAAAGCCGTAAGCGGCACCGCCGCTGCTTTTCGTTCACGCACTCGTCTCCAGCCTGCCGGAGGCGAAGGCGACAAAGTTTTCCCACCAACATATGCCGGAGCCGTTTACGCGAAGGAGGAACGGCAACTCAACGGGACGAAAGTGCCGTGCGTTTTGCTCGATTCTGTCCAGTCCCAAGCCAATCGACTGGAGGAGGCTATTCAACGCGCCTTGGATTCGGGTGTGCTGAAAGAAGTTCCAGTATTGAACGTCGATTTCACCGGGTTGGGATTGCTGGACGAGATCGGACGGGTGAGCAGTCTGGAAGCGCCGCACCGCATCGCCGACGCAATCCTTCGTGACAGTCTTCATGGCGGGCAACCCTTTCGAAAAAGCGAACTCGGTAAATCCCTCGATCAAGCTAGCCTGCAGAACGCGACGCCACTTTATAGGCTTTGCCCCACCGCATTGATCTTTGGCCTGTGGGATTCCACCGGCCCGAAAGGTGGATTGGGAGCAAAGTTCCAGCGGGCGCTCGTCTCCGAGATCATTGGCGTCAATGCGCAGATTGGCGTGAAAACGAGTAGCCGCATTGATCCTCTCGGGATGCGTGCGGCGGCCAAGGTGGTAAAAAAGGCAGATGGTTCGTACGAACTTGCGGGCGATAAGGCCAAGGACGGCGTCTCTCCATCGGAAGTGAACCACGGAAACATTCCTCCAGATATTTCAGCCACTGGTGGAGCTACCGTCGATTATGCAGAGCAGACCGTCGTTTTGTCCCTACCGGCACTCCGGAAACTGCGCTTCCCGGTCGATGGCAAGACCACGCAAGCGCGCGATGAGGCGGCACGAACGGTTTTGGCTGCTCTCGCACTGGCGGCGGCAACGCTCGCCGCCGAGAGTGGGTTTGACCTCCGCTCGCGATGCCTCCTTTGGCCGACAGAGGTAATGAAATGGGAGTTACTGGAGAAGCCCGGACAAAAACCAGTGGATTTCACGCTCACGGCCGATGATGCGATCAAGCTTTTGGGTGAAGCAGTAGCCGCTGCGGAGAAGCAGGGTCTCGTCTGGCAAAAGGAGCCGGTGAAACTCACGCCTTCGCCGAATTTGATCGCCCTCCTCAAGCGCTCGCAGGACATCGCCGCGAAGACTCCGGCAGACGGCGCCGGCGAATAGGGGCATCTGTATGTTTGCCCTTGGCATCGATTTCATCACCCGCGTAGCGGTAATGACAGACGTGGCGAGCCGGAATAAGGCGGAATGGCCGCCCCATCCAGCCCGTGTGTTCATGGCCTTGGTCGCCGCTCACTACGACTTCAAGCCGCTGGCTGAAGATGGGCTGGAGGCGATAGCGGCCTGGGGCCTGGAACGTTCCGCCCTGGAGTGGCTGGAAATACAAGGAGCACCGGAAATGAGCTGGCCGCATGTGGCTGCCCGAAACGTCGTGAAGGTCTATGTGCCCGTAAATGATTCTGTAGTTCCGCACGGTGCCGAGGGTGTCAAACCATCGGAAATGCGATCCGCCCTAGGTGTGATGCCCGACCAGCGCAGCCGACAGGAGCGAACATTTCCCGCCGTGTACGTTGAGGGCGAGGAGCCGCACTCTTTCGTTTATACCGTCTGGCCAGATGCGCAGCCCTCTTCCGAGATACTCGAGTCTTTAAATCGTTTGGCGGAAAAAGTGCATCGCATCGGGCACTCCTCATCGCTCGCACGGGTCTGGACAGTTGCCGCCGGGTCGCTGCCCCCAACGACGCACATTCCCCATCGCAATGCGGCCAACACTCGACGCAGCCTCCCACTCCGTGTCCCAACAGAGGGCTTTTTCGCGAGTCTGGATCAGCGTTACAACGCCGGCGAGATCGATGCCTTTTTCGACCTCTCGGAAAAGATCGCGGTGGCCAAGGGCAAGGCCAAGGACCAAGCCAAGGCCGCTTTTGAAAAACGCTTCGGCGAGACCTGGAGCCGAGGCGCAAATGCTCCGGTGCGGCAACGGCCTTCCACGGGCATAACCGCCCACTACAGTCTGAAGGACGAACCGGAAATGCCCGTTGTTCGCTCCGCGTTCGATCCCGACCTGCTGATTCTGACAAAGCAGGAAGGACCAGTTCTCGGCTTGGAATCCGCGGCCGCACTGACGGCCGCCTTGCGTGGACTTTTGCTGCAAGAAGCGGAAGGCAAGCCCGAATGGTTTACTGGGCACAGTGCGCCCGGTGTACCATCCAGCGGCGGCCACATGGCGCTGCTCCCGCTGGGTTATGTGGGCGGAGAACACGCGGACGGTCATGTCATGGGGCTAGCCATCGCTTTTCCTCGCCAGATCTCTGCAGCGGAGAGAGCGGAATGTTTGCGTAGCCGTCTTTTTGACCGCGCGGGTAAGGATTTGGATTTGGAATTGAAAATGGGAAGCCTGGGCATCTGGACCGTACGCCGGGAAGAGCGCGGTTCGCCTCCCCTCGCGCTGCGTTCGAGCACCTGGACCGCAACCTCCTCAGTGTGGGCCAGTGTGACTCCCGTGGTCTTGGATCGGCATCCCAAACATGATCAACAAACGGAACGTGTCCAGTGGCGGGATGAAGTCGCGGTCAGCATCGCGCAAAGCTGCGCACGGGAAGGACTACCCAGGCCGACACTGATCGATGTGGACAAGACTTCGTGGCACCGAGGCGCTCCGCGTTCACGACCGGGACCGAATGGAATGCCGTGGCTGCCCGGGAAAGAAGGAACTGCCCCCCGCCAGCAGGTCCACGTGCTCATCCAATTTCCCTGCGAGGTGGAGGGTCCTGTCCTTTTGGGTGCGGGACGTTTTCGCGGTTATGGCCTCTGCAAGCCTCTCGGCTTCCCTCCCTCATGAGCCAGACGCCACTCCACGCCGGCGATTTCCCCGCATTCTTCCGCGAGGTCTGGGGGGAAGGTCGCGATCCCTTTCCATGGCAGAATGAGTTTGCCCGACGTGTCTGTGCCGGGGAATGGCCGAAGTATGTAACTGCTCCGACCGGCAGCGGAAAGACAGCCTGTCTCGATGCTGCCATCTTTGCGCTGGCCGTACAGGCGGCACTTCCGATGGAAAAACGCACAGCGGGACGGCGCATTTTCTTCATCGTAAACC
>JBGGMZ010000464.1:0-20493 GCA_041287745.1 Chthoniobacter sp.
AGGCTGGGCGCTCGCCAAGGGGGACGGGAAGGTCAACCAGACCAATGTGCAATCGCTGGTGAATACGCTCTCCAGCCTGCGCGCGGTGCGCTGGGTCGGCGCCACGGCCCCGGAGCAAGGTCTCGCCCAACCCAAGACGACGGTGACCTTCAAGACTGCCAGCGGTGGCGGCAAGCTCCTGCTCGGCACGCAAACGCCCGATCTGCTGACCTACGCCTCGGCCGACGGCCTCACCGGCACCTTCGGTCTCAGCCAGCCGGACGTGTCGGTCTTCGAACTGCCATTGCTCGAAGGTGCTCCCGCTTCGCCGGCTCCCGCTGCCGCACCTGCGGTTTCGCCAGTCCCTGCCCCAGCACCGGTTAATCCAGCGCCGGCTCCCGCTCCCGCCCCCGCAACTCCGGCTCCAGCCAATCCCGCTCCCGCCGCTCCTCCTTCCCCCGAAAAGGCTCCGGATGCAGCGCCAGTTCCTCAACCGCCAGCCCCCGCACCGGCGGCGCCAGATGCGGCCAAACCGGCACCTCCGGCCGACCCGGCTCAACCAGCCCCAGCGCCCTCGGCTCCAAACTGAGCCGGCGTGCGGCGATCGGAATGACCGGACCGATGCAGCGAATCCGACCATCCCCTGTGGCGGGCACCCAATGACCAATCCAGTTGCCACTCGTGAACTCTCCTGCGTGAGTCCTGAGGGGGAGGCATTCGACATTACTATCCAAATTGGGCGACCTACGCCTATCAGCGACCGGCCGGAATCCGATTGGCGTTGTCCGGTGACGATTCCTTTCGGCGGCGAGGAGAGGGAGATCTATGGGGTGGACTCCTGGCAGGCGCTTTGCCTCGCGCTATCTCTCGTCCACGCGCAGCTCGCGGAGTTCCTCCGGCGCGGCGGAAAGCTGTATCATCCGGGCGGCACCGAGGAGTTCACGTTCAACGACTTTCCCGGTGTAACCGGCCATAGCTGACCAAGCGTACGCCGGAGCAGGAGGCTCCATCAACTTCGCCCTCGGCGGTGCGGATTCAGTTTGGCCTCGACATCGATGGCTTAAAAGTGTTCAATGGAACATACTCAAGCCCCACATGGGGAAGAGGCGGCGAGTGAGTGCGGTGGTTCTTTGACCCTCCCAAGTCGGTCCACGTGGCCGAAAAGTAGATAGAACGCTGCGCGTAGTTGGGAAGCTAACAGCTTCCCCTACAGGACGCTGGCCGCTTCTGGTAAGCTGCGCTCCGCTTTCCGATTACGGGAAACCTCCCACTGCCGGGTAAGCCCAGAGTGATCGTGTCCAGTCGTGCTCAGTCGTGCTCAGTCGTGCTCAGTCGTGCTCAGTCGTGCCTAATCGTGCCTACGACCGCGTGGCAGTGTATAGAGAGACGATCCCGCCGCTGAGTGGTTCATGCTCAGGGTCGACGAACCCGGCTTCTTCCAGCAGCACGCACATCGCAGGCCCTTGGGGGAACTGCTCGATCGAGGCGCCCAGATAGTCGTAAGCCGCCTTTTTACCGGTGACCAATGCGGCGATCCGGGGCAGGACGTGGTGCAAATAGGGACGGTAAACCCAGCGCAAAGGCACATGGGGCACAGAGAAGTCGAGGATCAGCACGTGCCCGCCGGGTTTCAAAATGCGTCGCATTTCTGCGAGAGCGATAGGCCAGGAGGCCATATTCCGCAGGCCAAACGCGATCGTGACCACATCGAAGCTGCTCTCCTCAAAAGGCAGCTGCAGGCCATCGGCGACAACCAACCGATCGAGCCCTTTCCGCCGCGCGACTTCCAGCATCGGCTGGCAGAAATCGGCTCCCACGACGACCGTTTCCGGGCAGGCTTTCTTCAGGGTCAAGGCCAGGTCGCCGCTCCCGGTTGCCAGATCTAAAATCCTCGTTGGAAGCCATTTCCGAATGATCCGCGCCGCACGCCGACGCCACAGGAAATCCAGCCCGCCGCTGAGCAGGTGGTTGGCCAGATCGTAGCGATCGGCGATGCCGCCAAACATCTCCTGGACGAAGCGACTTTTCTCTTCCGCGGGCGGTAAAATGGGCGACATTGGGACTCTAATATATAAGAGAAACAGAGAGAGCGGTACAAATGATGCTCCCCAGTAAAAGCCCATTTTTCCGGAAGCCACGGCGTCCAGAGGCCACGGGTGACCATGACCAACGATTACCTCAGCAAAGCCAAAGTCCTGATCGTCGATGACGAGCCGGCAAATGTGCGTTTGCTCGAGCGTATCCTCGCGCTTGCAGGATGTCACCACGTGCGTTGCACGACCGACCCCCGGCAGGCGCTGGCCCTCTTCCTGGAATCCGAGCCGGACATCGTGTTGCTCGACCTGAACATGCCGCACATGAACGGCTTCGCCGTGCTCGAGCAGCTGAAAGCCGCCATCCCGCTGGATGATTACCTGCCGATCCTGATCCTGACGGCAGACATCACCGTGGAGACCAAGCGCAAGGCGCTGACGAGCGGCGCCAAGGATTTTCTCACCAAACCGCTCGACCACACCGAGGTCGTCCTGCGGATTCAGAATCTCATCGAAAATCGCTTCCTGCGCCTGAGCATGCAGCGGCACAATCTCGACCTGGAGCGCCAGGTGCGCGAGCGCACCGTGCAACTGGAAGCCACGCTGCACGAGCTGCAAAATACCCAGGAGCAGATCGTGAAGCAGGAGCGACTGCGCGCGCTGGGCATGATGGCCGGTGGTATCGCCCACGATTTCAACAACGCGCTGACCATGATGCTCGGCTACGGCGAGCTGCTCCATCCCTGGCTGGAGGAGCATGGATCGAAGCGCGAGATCACCTACCTGGAGCACATCGTCTCCGCCGCGCGCGACGCCTCCCACGTGGTCAGCCGCTTGCGAGAATTTTACCGACCGGCGGAGGACAACGAAATCCGCCTGCCGGTGGACATGAACGAAGTGGTGGAGCGCGTGATCTCCCTCACCTCGCCGAAGTGGAAGGGCAAGAGCCGGGCCGAGGGCGTGCAGATCGAAATCGTGACGGATCTCGCGACGATTCCGCCGGTGGCCGGCAACGCGGCCGAACTGCGCGAGGTGCTGACAAATCTCATTTTCAATGCGGTGGATGCCATGCCCAGCGGCGGCACAATCACGCTCAAGACGCAGCACGATTTGGACAGGTCGACCATCTCCATCCAGGACACCGGCATGGGTATGACGGCCGAGGAGCGCGAGCGCTGTCTGGAGCCGTTCTTCACCACAAAGGGCGAACACGGCACAGGACTCGGCCTCGCCGTGGTATATGGCATCGTGCAGCGCCACAAGGGCACGATCGATATCTCCAGCGAGAAGAACGTCGGCACGACCTTTACCATCAGCTTTCCCATCACCACCGAAGCGCCAGCGGCGAGCAAGCCACAGATCGAGCGGCTCGACCGCACCTTGCGGGTGCTCGTCGTGGACGACCAGGAGGTCATTTGCGAGCTCATCGCCGAGTATCTCCACAGCGACGGCCACACGACCGCGTGCGCTTTCCGGGGTGACGATGCGCTGAATCTTTTCCAGACGCAGTCTTTCGATCTTGTCGTGACCGATCAAGCCATGCCTGCGATGAACGGCACGCAGCTCGCCAGTGCGATCAAGAAGCAAGCCCCGGACACACCCATCGTTTTGCTGACCGGCTTCGGCGAGGAAATGCTGGCCGTGGGTGGACAGCCGACGGGGGTGGACGTCATCCTCGGCAAGCCGATCACGCATGCGGATCTGCGCCAGGCGATTTTCCGGGCCTTCACCGCCGGCAAGCCACTCGCGAGCGTGGCCTGATCTCCCAGGCTTACAGAAGTCGATAGCTCGCCCCTCGGGAAGCGATCCCGATGCACTCATCAGGATGGAGACTGATGGGAAGAACGGGCATTCGTGAACGCACCG
This sequence comes from Chthoniobacter sp., assembly GCA_041287745.1. GTDB lineage: Bacteria > Verrucomicrobiota > Verrucomicrobiia > Chthoniobacterales > Chthoniobacteraceae > Chthoniobacter. The sequence goes on from JBGGMZ010000464.1 coordinate 3,879, forward strand.
TACGATGCACAGACGTAGTCGCTTGCATGAGCACTACAACCACATCCATCACTTCCGTCCTCAACAATCTGATCGAGACCTGCAAGGACGGTCAGGAAGGCTTTCGCAGCGCCGCTGAGGCAGTGAATGACGTCGAATATAAATCGCTCTTTGTCGAGCTCTCGGCCCAGCGGCAGCAATTCGCCACTGAGCTGCAAACGCTCGTCGCCGCGCTCGGCAAGCAACCGGAGGATAGCGGCAGCATCTCGGCAGCACTGCATCGCGGTTGGCTGGACTTGAAGGCGGCCGTCGGGCAGGGCGATGCGCATGCCATCCTTGAGGAATGCGAACGCGGTGAAGATTCCGCCGTCGCATCTTATCGCGACGCGTTGGAGCACACCGATCTTCCAACGAATATTCTTCACACCATTGAGCAGCAATTCCTGGGAGTGAAAGCAGCCCATGACCGCGTGCGGGCGCTTCGCGACCGCTCCTGATCCTAACCCAGACACAAAACGTGAAAGGGCCGGGAGTAGAGACTCCCGGCCTTTTGTTTTATTCCGCTTGAGAAGTTTCGCGGCGGTAAAGCTGCGTCCCTCAATCATCGCAAGTGGATCGTTTGGACTCCCCTATGAAGGCCGTTGTGCATCCGGCCGACTCACCCTGCCCATAATTTGCTGACGCAGCGGCGCCACATGCGACGTGAACCTCCCCTGAGGGGCTGGCGCGGGCTGGGCTACACCACGCGTGCTTCCCGAAAGGACACGCATCCCTTTGAAGTACGCCGCCGCTTCCGGACTATGGCTAAGCTGTTTCATTATCTGCTGGATCGCACGGGCGGCGGCTTTGGTCGCTTACACCCGAGTTCAGGCGGCTTTCGCACCGGTGGCCATGCCTTCATGGCGGCCCTCGCAGAACTCTTCGATCAGCTTGGCATTAAACGCCGGGATGTCGGCGGGTTTACGACTGGTGACAAGGCCGTTATCGACCACCACCTCTTCGTCCACCCAATTACCGCCGGCATTCTTGATGTCGCTCTGGATCGCAGGCCATGAGGTGAGCTTGCGGCCCTTGACTAACCCCGCCTCAATCAACACCCACGGTCCATGACAGATCGCCGCGATAGGCTTGCCCGCCTCGGCAAACGAACGCACGAAACTGACGGCCTTCGGCGTGGAACGCAGTTCATCGGGATTCATTAGTCCTCCCGGCACTAATACCGCATCGAAGTCATCCGCGTTGGCATCATCGAGCTCCAGATCGACGTCAAACTTGTCGCCCTTGTCCGCGTGCTTCATGCCTTGGATCTGCCCTCCCTTCGGCGACACGATGCTAACCGTCGCTCCTGCGTCTTTCAGCGCATTCATTGGCTCCTCGAGTTCCGCTTGCTCAAAACCATCGGCCGCCAAAATGGCTACCTTCTTGTCTTTCAATTGTGTGCTCATATCAGGAAATCGAAACAGAAGGGCGTTTGCGCCCTCAGCAGAAAGCCTGATGCATTCCTGGGGTGTTTCGGGAATGTCAGTCGCAGGGGGTGAGGTGGTTTACGCTCGTCGCGCCGGGGTGCGCCTGTTATCCCCCACCCTCACCATGCCGGACGAATCAGCGACATCTCCTGCCCACATGCCGCTGGAAAGCGGGCATGGTGGTTCGGTGGCTCTTGCGGCATCGAAAGAACGTGAGGCGATCTCTCCCGCCGCGTCTCAGCCCGCGACGATCACGGACCTCAAGATGGGCACATTCATCGGCTTCATTCTCTGCCACGTGCTCGCCGCTCTTGCCTTCATCCCATGGCTTTTTAGTTGGTCCGGCGTGGCAGCATTTGTGGCCGGGCTCTACTTCTTCGGTATCCTCGGCATCAACATCGGCTACCATCGGTTGCTCACCCATCGCAGCTTCCGCTGCCCGCGATGGCTGGAGCGAACGCTGGCCATTCTCGGCACCTGTGGGATGCAGTTTTCTCCCGCCTTCTGGGTGGCGGTGCATCGCTGTCACCATCAGCACTCCGACGCCGAGCACGATCCGCATTCACCGGTGCGCGGTTTCATCTGGGCTCACTTTGGCTGGCTCATCACGCGGCGGCCCCGCCATCAGACTCGCGCGATCCTGATCGATCGATACGCACCCGACCTTATACGCGATCCCTTCTACGGCGCACTCGAGCGAGGCAGCACCTGGATCGTGCTTCCCGTGCTGTCGTGGCTCGCCCTCTTTCTCGTTGGCCTCGCCGGGGCACTCGCTGCCGGTCATGGACTGGCCCGAGCCGTGCAGCTTGGCGCGAGCCTCTCCGTCTGGGGTGGGCCGCTGCGCACGGTCTTCGTCTGGCACACGACCTGGGCGGTGAACTCCGTGACGCACTTCTGGGGCTACCGCAACTACGCCACGCCGGACGACAGCCGCAACAACGCCATCGTGGCGCTGCTCGCCGGCGGCGAAGGCTGGCACAACAATCACCACGCGGACCCGCGCTCCGCCCGGCACGGCCACCGGTGGTGGGAAGTCGATCCGTCCTGGTGGACAATCCGCTTGCTCATGGCCTGCGGGCTCGCGACGAATGTCGTGCACCCGACGGCAGCCCAGAGGCCCTGAAGAATGCTCGGCACCATTGAACAGCCCGAGTTCCGCGTCGGTCGGGTCCAGCTCAAGGCCCAACTGCTCGTCGCCCTGATTACCGGCGTCATCCGACTGATCGGTCTGACCCTGCGCGTCCGCATGACCGATCACGCCGGCTATTTTACCGGCGACCATGGCGGTCGTTATATTTTCGTGTTCTGGCACAACCGCATGTTCGTGATGCCGATCGTTTACTCGCGATTTTATTTCCGACGAAAGACTGGCAAGGCAACCGCGGCGACTGTGCTCACTAGCTTCAGCGGCGAGGGCACGCTGCTGAGCAAGATCGTGGCGCGGTTCGGCATGGGCGCAGTGCGCGGCTCGAGTTCACGGCGCGGAGCGGTCGCGCTTCTCGAGTTGAGCGGAAGAATCGAGGATGGCTATGATGTCATTGTCACGCCGGATGGCCCGCGCGGCCCGCGCTATCAACTCGGCCCCGGAGTGATCTTCCTCGCGGAGAAAACCGCAACGCCGATCATGCCCATCGAAGTCAAGTATTCACACTCCATTCGGCTGGGCACATGGGACCGATTCGAAATCCCGCTGCCCTTCTCCCGCGTCGACGTGACGCTGCACGCACGGCACCACATCCCGCCACTGGAGAGCGACGAGGCCTTCGAGGCCGAACGGCAATCGCTCGAAACGGCGCTCCGCGGATCCAGTTGCTGAAGCTCGCAGCCGAGGGGTTCAGGCCTCGACCTTGAAGACCTGCACGCGCCCCCAGGGCTCCCAGCCGTTTTGTTTGCGTGCGCCCTGCCCGGTGGCGCCGGAAAGGATGAGCGACTTTCCATCCGCCGTGAACTGCGCATGCGTGATACGCTTCTTCGTATCCACGGAATGCACGAGGCTGCCATCCGCGGCAGAAAAGAGCGCGGCGTTCCAGTTGCCCTGCGCCTGCCGTCCAGCCATGACGAAGTGCGTCGCTTCCGGATGCCACACGACGGATTCCATGAGACCTGCGCCGTGCTGGCCGTCCTTGATCTGGTCAATGCGCTCACCCTTCTGCCAGTTCCAGCGCTGCCAGGTCATCTTGCCATTGCCCGCCATGGGATCGCCCATTGGGCCCATACCGCAGCAGAGCAGCACCTGGCCATCGGGCGAGAAAGCGAGGCCGTAAATGCCGCCGCAAAAATGGTGCGTCTTGGTCGTGCCCCACGAGGTGAAATCGGGTGAGGTGAATTGCGCGACGGGCTTGCGATCGCCGCCAGGAGCGACGTCCCACACGCGCACTTCGCCCATCATATTAGCCGCGGCGATGTGCTGGCTATCGGGCGTGAAAGCACAGCTCAGCACCGGCGGTGTGTGCGCGTAGCTCGCGACAAGATCGCCGCTCGCAGTGTCAAAAATTTTCACCGAGGGCTCGCGCTCGGGCGCGGGCTCATACTTCCAGCCGCCGGGTGCATATTGTCCCGTGACGGTCGCGAGTCGCGTGCCGTCGGGCGAAAGGGCGAGCTGCCAGTTCCAGAATTGATGTGCCTGCACCTGACGCCACGACTTCCGCGTCTCCACGTCGTGCCAAAGCAGTTTGCCGTCATAGCCACCGGTGATGACCGTGCGGCCATCGGGCAGCAGCACACAGCCGCTCGCGTAGGAGTCGTGCTTGCCCTCGAAGGGCTGAGCTTCGCCGGAAGCCAGGTCCACGGAGTAGAGCGTGCCATCCATGCAGGTGGCAAAGGCGCGGCTGCCATCCGGCACGATGGCGAGGCCGAGCGCGCCGGTGGGCAATTTGTGATCGTGAGCGAGAGTCAGTTTCATGCCAGCAAGTCGCGAATGGGTTCCGCCTTGTTTTCTACGCGATGGAAGGTCGGCAGGCCGGGCAGGTCGTACTCGGCATAAGGATTGATGCCGAGCGCGGAGAAGATCGTGACGAAGAGGTTCTGCTCGTTATACGCCTTGCCCACGACGTCGACGCCGTCGATGTCCGTCTCGCCAGTGATGACGCCGCGTTTCAAGCCGCAGCCGGTCATCATGAAGCTCCACGCATTTGGGTAGTGGTCGCGTCCGCGCGCGGGGTTGATCCACGGGGTGCGACCGAACTCGCCCATCGCGATGACGAGCGTGTTATCGAGCATGCCGCGCTCCTCGAGATCGGTGACGAGATTGAACAGCACACGATCCAGCTCCGGCACGAGCATCTGGTGAATCTCGTGCTGAAAGACGTGGTTGTCCCAATTCATGCCATTCGCGACCATGACGAATGGAGCGCCATTTTCCACGAGATGCCGCGAGAGCAGCGCGTGCTGGGCAAAGCTGCCGGGACCATAGCGCTCTCGATCCTTCGCCGGGAGTTTGTTGAGATCGAAAAGATCCGCGCTGGCGGAGAGACCCTTCATGCGTTCAAAGGCGTTGTTCTCACTGCGGGCCACGGCACTGTTGCGCGCGCGCTCGAATTTCGCGGTGAGGAAATGGCGCAACGTTTCGCGTGATTCGGCGTCGTGCTGCGGGATAGCATCGCTCGCAGCGTTGAGCAGCTTCGAGTAGTCGCCGCCGAGTCGCACTGGTGAATGCTGCGCGCCGAGCCAGCCGGCAAAGTCGCCCGCTTTGAAGCCTTCGAACTCGTTACCGCCCTGGATCGGGTCGAGCAGGATGAAATTCGGAATGGGCGAATCGAGGCTCCCGATCGCCTGCGAGAGCGCGCTGCCCAGCGTGGGCCGCGTGAAGCCGGCGCGATCGGGATTGCCGCGTTGGATAAGATTGATCGCCTGCAGATGCTCCGGCTGCGTCGTCTTCATGTTGCGGACGATGTTCAGCTTGTCCGCGATCGTCGCGCACTGCGGCATGAGCGAGGAGAAATGGATGCCGGGTATCTTCGTCGCCGTAGTGCCAAAAGGGCCACTGGTCGGGCGGCCGGGCTTCGGGTACCATGTCTCGAACTGGCTTGGCCCACCGCAGAGCCACAGCAGGATGCAGCGCTTCTGCGCCTTCTTCGTGGCCTCGGCAAAAACCGGATTGTGGAAGAGACCGGCAAAGCTGGTCACGCTGGCCAGTGCGCCGCCCGCGAGGCCCTTGATGAAGAGCCGGCGATGCATGGTGTGCTCGTTCGTCGGGCACTGGCCGATCGGCAGTTGGGATGGGTCGTGGTTCATCGGTTCGGCGGCGTCAGGGCATCGTCAGAAATTCCGCGCTGGTCATGAGCGCCCAGAGCAAGTCGCGCGCGGCTTCGGCGGGTTTGTCGGCGCGGGCGTCAAGGAAAGCGGCGGCCTGCGTGGCTTCCTCGGCATCGGGCGTGCGGCCATACACGTCGAGGAAGGCCTGGCGCACCCGCGCGGCGGTGTCGGGCAGGGCGACGAGCTTTGCGGCGGCGTTTTCGCTCGCAGGCTTCACGAGCTCGGCCAGAGCAGGTGCGTTCGAGAGGAATTGCGCCTGTTGGAAAGTGGCGTTGTAGGCTTTGGGCAGCACGTCGGGCAGCGCCATCACCACCGCGTGACGCAGGCCTTCATCCGCCGGGGGCAAGCCTGCCGCCACGCGCCACGAGCGGGCGACCTGCTCGCCCATCAGCGGACGCTCCAGCGCACCAGCAAAGGCTTCCGGCGGCGTAGCGGTCGAAGGCTGCAGGCCATAGACACGGCTGAGCACGATGCCACGGACCACGCGGCGCGTGTCGTACTGGTGCGAAGCAAAATCCTGGGCCAGCCAGTCGAGCAATTCCGGATGACTCGGCACGTTACGACCGTTCATTTCATCCGCCGGGCTCACGATACCCCGGCCGGTCAGTGCCGCCCACATGCGATTCACGAAGGCACGCGCGAGCAGCGGATTTTCCGTCGTCGCCGCATCAGCGAAGGCTTCGCGCCGTGAGTATTTGGGCACGCGGACCTTGGCCTTCGCATCGACATATTTGTCGTCGCCGTCCGTTTCCTTCTGGTCGCCGGCAGGCCAATTCTCCGCAAGCGTGCGACCGGTGAGAAGCATGACCACCGCCGGCTGCGATTCCTTTTTCAGGTTGGTGAAATTCGGATAACCGCCGATGGCCGACTCCGAGACGCTGTTTGTACCCTCGATGTTTTTGCCGCGATTGAAGGCTGTGACGAGACCCCAGTAGTGCCCCTGCTTGATCTCACGAGCGAGCGGATGATCGTGGCACTGCGCGCAATCGATCTTCGTGCCATAGACCACCGGCGCCACCGCCTCGGCAATGCGCTGGAAATCATCCTTCCGCTCAAAGAGAAACCACGGTGAACCCTTGTCCTCCGGCTTGTCAGCGCGACCGGTGATGATGGCGTGCACGGTTTCATTCCACGGGCGATTCGTGCGGAACGATGCCTCGAGAAAATCCCACCAGCCGGCCTGCTTGCGTCGACTCTCACTACCGTCGCGCTTGCCACGCCCCATGAGGAAGACGTCCCACAGCTCGCGCATGTGCGCAGCGTATTCCTTCGACTCGAGCAAGCGATCGACCAAGGCCGTCCGTTTCGAGTCGGCGGGTGCGTTGAGAAATTCATCCACCTCGGCCTGGGTCGGGATGCGGCCGGCGAGATCGAGATAAATACGGCGGCACCACGTGGGGTCGTCGGCAGCGAGCACCGGCTGCACATTGCGCTCCTGCCAACCTTCGGCGATGAGCGTGTCGATCGCCTGCGTGATGGATTCGAAGTGGCGCTCCACCTTGGGCTTCGCGGCCACGGCTGGAGCAGCCGTGAGCGCAGCGATCCATGCACGCACCGCTTCACGCTCCCCATCGGTGAGCTGCTTTTTCGGCGGCATGTGCGGATCGGCCTTGGCCGCTAGATTCTGCCACAGGGCGCTTTCCTCGGGCTTACCGGGTACGATCACGGGGCCGTCTTCACTGCCCTTCAGCGCGGCTTGAGAGGTATCGAGCTCCAGCCCGCTCTTCTGGTCGAGCGGACCGTGGCACTTCACGCAATTCACATCGAAAAGCGGCTGCACTTTCGTTGCCCACAGAGTAGCGGCATCCGTCCCATGGGCGAGATGGGAGGCGGGCAGTGAAAGTAAAAATGGCAGCAGGAGTCGGCGATGCATTTCCCGGAAAGGGTTTTGTAGCACCTGAACAACGCCTTTTGCCCAAAAATCTTAACCCCTTTTCAGTGGACACCCATCCGGCACGAACCGACCTTCGCGATGACGTAGAGCCGTGACGGCCACTTTCGACGATTCAGACGACAACTCTGCGTCAGCTCACTGATGGACAACTGTAACCCTACCTCTTATCTGGCCTGTCCCGATTGCGACGCTCTCTTCACCGCACCAGAGATTCCAGAGGGGGATCGGGCGATCTGCCCGCGCTGTCAGGCCCATCTGCAGACCAACCGAGCGAGCTTCGTCGGCCACTCCAGTGCGCTGGTCATCGCCGCGGCGTTTTTCTTCCTCCTGGCCAACGTCTTCCCCTTGCTGACCATGAAGGCCGATTATCGCGAGAGCGATATGCGGCTGGTTGGCAGCGTAACCGGTCTGGAGCAGCAGGGATTCCCCGCGCTGGCCGGCATGGTGGCTACCTTTGTCATCGGTGCACCCACCATCGTGATGGGGACTCTCCTCTACGTGCTCCTTCCCTTGATGCGGGGGCGCCGTCTCCCTTGGGCGCGGCATCTCTGCCGGGCCATGTACGAGGCGCGCCGCTGGAACATGGTGGAGGTCTTTTTATTGGGCATCCTCGTCAGCCTTTTGAAACTGGGAAAACTGGCCACGCTGACGCTCGGCATTTCATTCTGGGCCTTCATCGGCTTCATCCTTTGCCTAGCCTCTGCCGTGACGATCATCGATCCATCCCAACTGTGGAAAAAGATCGAGGAGGCACAGCCATGACCTTCGACCCCGCCTCGGCTGCCGCCCGCGGCTACGCGAGGTGCCATTCCTGCGGGCGCGTGGAGACGACCGGGGCGAAGCACTGTCCCGTCTGTGAAAGTCCGCTGCACCTGCGAAAACCGGCGTCGCTGGAACGCACGGTGGCCTTCACCTTGGCCGCTGGGTTGCTCTATTTCCCGGCCAATCTCCTGCCCGTGCTCCGCATCGAAAGCTCGATCAAAGGCGAGCAGGTAAACACCATTCTCTCCGGCGTCATTCAGTTCTGGGAGGATGGCGATTACCCGGTCGCGTTGATCATTTTCACGGCCAGCGTGGTAATTCCCTTGATCAAAGTCCTGGCTATCATCGTTCTCTGTTTTGCTGTGCGATCCGGACGATCGCCGGCAACAATGACGCGCCTGTATCGGATGACCGAATACATCGGCCGCTGGTCCATGGTGGACGTCTTCGTCGTGGCGATCCTCGTGGGCGTCGTCCAGCTGGGATCCGTCCTGCAGATCGAGCCGGGTGGCGGAGCCTTCGCCTTCGCGGGGGTGGTGGTGCTCACCATGCTCGCCGCTCATTCTTTTGATCCCCGTCTGGTTTGGGACGCCGCCGCTGCAAAAGGCCGCACCCACCGCGTCGATGATGATGTAGAAACCCTGGGCGCCCGAAGCGCCGACACCTCCGCTTCCCATGCCTGAACTCGCCACTCCGCCACCATCCGTCTCCACGCCGCCGCCGACGGCACCGGTGTATCGCACACCCGCTCGCGCGCGCTTTTCTCCCATCTGGATCGTTCCGCTGGTTTCCGCCTTGCTCGGTCTCTGGCTCGTGGGACGTTACTATTCGGCGAAAGGATCCGTCGTCACCGTCCGCTTTGAGAACGCAGACGGCATCATCGCCGGCAAGACACCAGTGCTCTGCCGCAGTGTCAATATCGGCACGGTTTCGGACCTGGAACTCTCCGATGACAACAAAACGGTGCTGGTGAAGCTCGCCATGACGCGCGAAGCCACGCGGCTGCTGGTTGAGGACTCACAAATCTGGGTCGAGCGCGCCCGTTACTCCTCGGCGGGCATCTCGGGATTGAATACGCTCGTCTCCGGCAACTTCATCCAATTTCAGCCTGGCATCTCCAAGAAAGCGCGGAAGGACTTCGCAGGCTTGGAGAATCCGCCCCCGACTCCACCGGGAGTGCCGGGCATTCACTTCAAGCTCACTGCGGCAGAGGCGGGTGGGCTCGGGCCTGGCGCACCGATCATGTACAAGGGCATTCAGGTCGGAAGACTCGAATCGCGCACCTTCAATACGGACCCGGCGGCCGTCGAGTTCGATGCATTTATCGAAGGCCCCTACACGCAACTGGTGAATCAACAAACGCGCTTCTACAATTCCGGAGGTCTCGATCTCAAGATCGGTGCGGAAGGCATCCAGGTACGCCTCGGCACTCTCGAGTCTCTTTTAACTTCCAGTATCACCTTCACCGATCCCGATCCCAATGAGCGGCACGTGAAATCCATTTCTCCCGGGGAAAACTTCACTCTCTACGCCACTCTCGCTGACGCAAAAAAGGTCGAGTTCAATCCGACAATCCCCTACTTGCTCTTGTTCAGCGGCAGCGTGCGTGGATTAAGCCCCGATGCTCCCGTGGAATTTCGCGGCATTCGCATCGGCAGTGTGGTTGCCGCTTCGTTCAAGTATCTGCCCGATGATCCCGATCACCGCATCCCGGTGCTGATCAAACTCGATCCCACGGTGCTGACCAGCAACTCCGATGCGAATCCAAACGCGATGCAAAAATTGATCTCCGAGGGTGTCGCGCATGGCCTGCGCGCAAGCTTGAAGACAGGCAGCCTGCTCACGGGACAGCTTTTCGTGGATCTCGATTATCAAAAAGATGCCGCTCCGGCGATGATCACCGGAGCCGGAGAATACGCGGTGCTGCCCACCGTGCCATCCGCCGGTCTCGAGGAGCTTCAGGAGAAAGCCGGCGTCTTGCTGGACAAGCTGAAAGGCCTGCCGATCGAACAAATCGGGACCAACGCCAATGCCGCGCTCGCCTCGATCAAGGGAGCCGCCGACCACATGGATAAGCTCACCGGGCCTGGCAGTTCCCTCGAGAAAACGTTGAGCAACACGCAAAAGCTCACCTCGGATCTAAACACGACCATGTCGGAGCTCAGTACACAGTTCACCCAAGTCGGCGCGAATCTCAGCCAGGCGACTGACACGGTGAAACATCAACCCTGGCGGTTGATCTGGCCCACCACCAAGAAGTACCCGAACGACGGCGCGGCCACTCCCACACCGATACCCGCGAAGACGAAAGCGACACCGGTGCCCCGAAAGAAGCGCTGAGCACGGAGTCTCGACTCCGTTTGCTAAGCCGACCGCGCATCCGGACGCATCCGGGCACGAACCATCTCTTACTGTTTAGAGATGGTGCTCACGAGAGGACTCGAACCTCCACGGGTTTCCCCATACGGTCCTGAGCCGTACGCGTCTGCCAATTCCGCCACGTGAGCTTTGGCTGCCTCGACCGCCGGTTTCCCGGCGGAGGGAGGGGCACATTAGGCGGCCCTCCAAAAAGCGCAAAGAAAAAGTGAGGGAACATTCGGATATGTTATTGGCGCCCCATCATCTCGGTATCGAATCCGCCTCCGTTTCCACTCCGTCCGCTCTCCAGCGCGACGCCGCAGTTTCGCTGGCGATAAGTGCTGTAGCCGTGGACTATTCCGCGGTCCTATCATCGAAATGGCGTTTGCTCGGAAACGCAGCCGGAGGTGCAAGCGTCGCTCCGCGACGAAGGCGTTCTTCCATCGCAAAAAGCCCCGGCCCCTTCATGCGTCGCTCCGCGACGCCAAAGATAGGTTCGCCGCGATTCAGATTCCAACATCTGTCTCTTCACACCGCCCTGATACGAGCGTGAACTGGGCGAGACTGTCGGCGACCGAGCACCGTCATTGTCTCGCCGGTTTGGTCACGGCATTCCGAGCGGGTCGCCCGCCGAAAATCACTCTCCCGTTTAGCTGATGCGCATCGGCATCAGGACGTAGAGGAAGGGGGTCTGGATCTTGATCACGCCCGGGCTCATCTCGTCAATCATGTCGAGGTAGACCTCATCATTGGTGAGCACACGCAGCGGCGCCTGCAGGAATTCCGGATTGAAGGCGATGGAGAACTCGCGGCCCTTGTAGGCCACGGCCAAGGATTCGCGTGCTTCTCCGACGTCCGGCGTATTGGCGGCGATCTCGATGTTGTTCTTGGTGAAGACAAGCTTCACGGAATTCGACTTCTCGCTGGAGAGCAGCGCCACACGGTGCACGGCGTTGAGGAACAATTCGCGCTCGAGGGTCACGCGTTCCTTGGCTTCCGCGGGGATGACCTGGCGGTAGTTCGGGTAGTTGCCTTCAATGAGCTTGGACGCGAGCAGAGTGTCGCCGATCTGGAAAGATACTTGATTGTCTTCCACGCTCAGGCGCACTTCGCCTTCTTCGCCGAGCAGGCGGCCGAGTTCGGTCACAGCCTTGGTCGGCACGATGATCTCGATCTCCTGGCTGCGCGGGAATTCGACCTCGAGGTCGACCATCGCAAGACGGCGGCCATCGGTGGCGACGAGGGTGAGCTTGTTCTCCTTAAACGAAAAGAGAATGCCGTTGAGCACGTAGCGCGTTTCGTCCGTGGAGATCGCGTAGGAGGTCTTCTTCAACGCATCGCGCAGGATCCCCTGTCCGATCGTGAAGGTGCGTGCGTCGGTCTGTTTCGGGAGCGGCGGAAACTCTTCCTCGGGCAAACCGAGGATCTTGAAAAAGCTCTGGCCGCAGCGAATCGAGGCCACGTTCTTCGAATCCACTTCGACGATTATTTCCGCGGCGGGCAGTTCACGCACGATATTCGCGAGACGGCGCGCGGGCAGCGTGGTGGCGCCCGGCTTCTCGATCTGCGCGGTGATCGCACCGCTCACGCCCACATCGAGGTCGGTGGTAGTGAGGCGCAATTGATCGCCTTCGGCTTGGAGGAGAACGTTGGAGAGAATGGGGAGCGTCGTCCGCGTGCTGACTACGTTTTGCACAGTCTGCAGGCCTGCGAGGAGCTTCTCTTTGCTGACGCTAAATTTCATAGGGAACGGAGATGCGATTAGATGAATGATTGCGTGGGGTGACGCAACCCTTTTCCCAGTGTGGGTGTTTAAAAATTATCCGAAGGTACGGCTTCGGCGGTGCCCATTCTCAATCAGTGGAAAGTGAAAGTGAAAGTGCAAAATGAGGACTGCGGTCACTTTCCACGTTCTCGCATCCACTCTCAAAGTGGACGCCGACGGATCGGTGCTCGCGCCGAGCAACGCGCCTCAGCGCTTGAGCTGGCTATCGAGAAACAACACGACCTGCCGCGTGCGCTCCTCCTTCACCATCTTCTCTTTCACGAGCCGATGCGCGTGCAGGACGGTACCGTGATCGCGGCCGCCGAAAGCTTCACCGATTTCGCTGAGCGAGGTCTTCGTGAGTTCGCGGGCAAGGTACATCGCGATCTGGCGCGGAAACGCGATGTTCGCCGGGCGACGCTTGCTGGTCATATCGGCAATGCGTACGTCGAAGTGCTCGGCGACCCGTTTTTGGATCTGCTCGATGGTGACCGCGCGGCGCGCTTCTTCGTTGAGGATGTCGCGAAGCAGATGCTCGATGCGGTCCATGCCGGGCGAGCGGCCACTATTCAGTGACACATATGAAGCAACGCGCATGAGTGCGCCCTCGAGTCGGCGCACATTCGTGCGAATGCGCTCGGCAAGGAATTGCAGAATGTCGTCGTCGACCTTCACTTCCACGCCCTGCACTTTCTTGCGCAGAATGGCCACGCGAGTCTCGGTATCCGGCGCCTGAAGCTCAGCCGTCAGGCCCCACTCGAAGCGCGAGACGAGGCGGGTCTCGAGATTGGCAATTTCCGATGGCGGCCGGTCGCTGGAGAGGACGATCTGCTTGTGCCCATCGAAGAGCGTGTTGAAGGTGTGGAAGAATTCCTCCTGCGTGCGCCCCTTGTCGGCGAGGAACTGGATATCATCGATGAGCAGCACGTCGGCCTGCCGGTAGCGTTTGCGGAATTTGATCAGCGTGTTGTTCTGGATGGCGTCAATGAACTCATTCGTGAACGCCTCGCTGGTGATGTAGACGACCTTGCCCGGTTTGCGCTTGGCCGTGATCGCCTGCCCGATGGCGTGCATGAGATGAGTTTTGCCGAGACCCACGCCACCGTAGATGAAGAGCGGATTGTAGGTGCGCGCCGGCGCGTCGGATACGGCCTTGCAAGCCGCGTGAGCAAACTGGTTGGTCGGCCCCACGACGAAGGCGTCGAAATTATTGCGCGGATTGAAGCCGCTGCCGCCGCCAGAAGCAGGCATCCGCGGTTCCACGGGTTCCACAAGCTCGAGCTTTGTCTTGGGGATGATCGTTCGCTTGGGAGGATGCGGTGGTTCCACGCCCCCTTCGTCACGGAACACGTATTTTGTTTCTCGTGGCGACCCTATGGTCATCACGATCACACTACGTAGTTGAGCATCGTAGTTAGTTTCGATCCACAGCTGGAAGATCTTGTTGGGAACACTCAGGGTGAGCGCCTTGTCATCGAGTTCCACAGGCTCAATATGACGAAACCAGCGCTCGTAAGAATCAACACTTACATGGGTTTTGATGAGTTCCACAATCTCCGCCCAGAGGGCCGTCAAACCGTCAGAATCCAGTGATTTATCCACAGCAGTTAATGTCATTTACAATTAGTAACTTGGGTTCGGGGAGGCGCTGGCGGAGGGCTGGCCGCCAGGGGGGATCAAGCAGCCGCGCGCTCGGGAGCGAAAACGGAATGCTTCTGTAAAGTGCTTGAAATCAGCTGGTTAAAAACTAAGGCCTTGTGGAACACAGGCTCACACAGCATCGACAGCGCGAGCGAGCCGCCAGCCGTGTGAGGAAGCGGGTTCGAGAAGTCAGGGTGGGATTGCGGTGTGTTGTTCACAAGTTATTCACAACCGGGAGTGTCCCTCCCTGCCGTGCGGCGTGAGAGTAATTTTCGGGGAAAACCCCGACAAGAAAATTTGCCCGAAACACCCCAAATATATTTCGGGAAAAATCGAGTTTGGCATTGACCCTCCGGCAGACCTCGAAAATGCCGGGGAAGAGCGCGAGAAATGTTAGTTACGCGTACGTATTACCGTGTCGCCGCGGCACTTTTTGCAGCGGTGAAGTCAGTCCGAAAACACATCGCGACCGCAAAGGTGACGACGGTGCCAAAGGCGATCCGCCACGGAAACTCGATGATCGGCAACCAGGACGGTGGGCTGTAAAGTTGGGCGCCGAACATCCGGGCCACATCGTTCGGCAGGTTGCTGAGGACAGCCACCACGATGAAGCCTGCGAGCATGGCGAGGAGATTGCCGTTGCAATTACCGCGCGTCCTCGTGGTCATGCCCACGAGGAAGATGCCGAGCAATGAGCCGTAGGTGTAGCCGAAGGAACCGAGCACGATGGGGATGATGCGAATCTCGGGATGAGTCAGCTTCACCCATGCTGTGCCCACGCCGACACCGGCCAAAAGCACGGCGAAGATCGCGGTACTCCAGCGCGCGGCGACCATCTGCTCGTACTCGCCGGCGTGGCGCCGAAAGAGTCCGACATAGAAGTCGCGCGTGAAGCTCGTGGCCAGCGCATTGAGCGCGGTGCTGAGCGACCCCATGGCCGTGGCGAAGAGGCCGGCCGCCATGATGCCTCGGATGCCGGGGGGCAGTTCACGCAGGATGAAATTCACAAAATAATCCCCTTCCGGCCGGCGGGCGGCATTCGCCGGGAGGTGGTAGTAGACCCACAGGAGCACGCCGATAAAGGTGAAGCTCAACGCGACCGGAATATCCGCGAGGCCTGATAATATCAGGCTCCGGCGACTGCGACGAATATCCGGCGCAGTCAGCATGCGCTGCACCATGTCCTGGTCGGTACCATGCGTGGCCATGGTCACGAACACGCTCGCGAGGAATGCGGTAAAGACGGTGTACTCGGTCTCCAGAACTTTTTTCACATTGCCCCAAATGCCGAGCGCGGCGCGCTTCACCGGATCCTTTTCGATACCGGTATCCCAAAACGTCAGCGCGGTCTTGGCCGTCTCGGTGGATTCCTCGGCCACGGCAGCGGTGACTTTCGCGCGGGCATCGGCTTCGGTGATCTGCCCCGCGGACTTGCGCAGCATGTCCTGGGTACGTGCCTCGACCACCTCGGCATCCACCGGCGCAGTCCGCACTTCGCGCGTGACGGCCTCCCAGCCGCCCACGGCATGCCAGAGCGTCCATGTGGCGTAAAACATCGCGCCGAACATCAGGAAGACCTGCAACAGATCCGTCCAGACCACGGCTTTGATCCCGCCAAAGGTGGTGTAAATGGCGGTGATCAGGACGAGGAAACTGACAGCGCCAACGTAGAGCAGCAGCGTTTGGTGCCGGTCGGGGTGCACATCCCGGATCAACTCCCAACCCACCACGAGGAGAATGGCCGGCACGAACATGCGCGAGCCGCTGGCCAGCGCACGCGTAATCAAAAAGACGAGCGACGACGCGATCTTGGTCGTATGACCGAAGCGTGCGTCGAGGAACTCGTAGATCGAGACGACGCGCAGCTCATAGAAGCGGCGGATGAAAAGGTAAGCGACGATGATCCGCGCGAGGATGGTGCCGATCGCGAGCTGACCGTAGGTGAAATTTCGCAAGCCGTAGCCTTCGCCCGGGGTACCGAGAAATGTGCCGGCGCTGACTTCCGCGGCCATGATGGAGGCGAGCACCGCCCACCACGGAATGTTGCGATCGCCCACCGCAAAGCCTTCCATCGTGCGTTCGCCGCGTCCCTTGTACAGACCGATGCCGATGACGAGGGCAAAGTAGGCGAGGATGACAAGACCGTCGAGGAGCCAGGGATTGGACATAGCGCAGCGTGCCAAGCAGGCGCGTTTTCCGCCAGCGACGCGAGCAGAAAAACGCGAAAGGTCTCCCCGCCTGATTGCTAGACCCGCGAAGCTTCCAGCGGCGCTACGACTCCCACGTTCTTGATCATCACCTTGGAGTTCCGGTTGCTCGCGTCGTACTTCTTCCGGCGATCGGCAGGAAGGATGTCCGGCGTGGCCTCGGTGTAGCCGCCTTTTTGCTGGAAGTAGTTGAAGGCCTGGGTGGAGAGCGCGAGCAGTTGCTGCGCACCTTTCTCGGCCGCGAGCTGTTCGACGAAGGCCATGAGCTTGCGCCCATAGCCCTGTCCCT
>JBGGMZ010000465.1:0-3352 GCA_041287745.1 Chthoniobacter sp.
TGGACGACGATTCTGAACAAAAGAGAGAATTACCGCGCGGCCTACGATGGCTATGACGTGAAGCGCATCGCCAGATACGACGACCGAAAGGTCGCGAAGCTGCTCGCCGATCCCGGCATCGTGCGCAATCGGCTGAAGGTCGCTGCGTCGGTCGCGAATGCGAACGCCTTTCTTGCCGTGCAGAAGGAATTCGGGAGCTTCGATGCTTACGTCTGGCAATTCGTGGGCGGTGGGCCGCGCCAGAACAAGCGAGCGTCGATGAAAGAAGTGCCGGCGAAGACGCCGGAGTCCGACGCGATGAGCAAGGACCTGTTGCGGCGTGGGTTCAAGTTCGTCGGCTCCACGATCTGCTACGCCTTCATGCAGGCTGTCGGCATGGTGAACGACCATACGATTGATTGCTTCCGCTATCGCGCAGTGACGAAGTTGGGGCGTTGATGGCCTGATGTCGCTCGACTTCCCGGCCCAACCGGCTTAGGCCAGACTTCACCAATCCACCCCATGAAAACCTGCCTACGCATCCTTTCCGTCCTTGTGCTCGCGTTGTTCGCGCGCCTTCCGCTGCATGCTGCAGAGACCATCGAGATCAAGCAGCAGTGGCAGGTAGGTAAGAAATACTACCAGACGATCCAGACCGATCAGCAAAGCACGATCGAGATCGGCGGGCAGAAGATGGACCAGAGCACGAATATGACGATCGAGCTCACGATGGTCGTGAGCCCGCACCAGGACGGGCAGCCCAAGCGGATGACCATCCGCTACGAGCGCATGGCGATGGAGATCGGCATGAACGGTCAGAAAATGAGCTACGATTCCGCGAATCCCTCAGCGAACGCCGATCCGCTCAATCTCGGGAAGACGGTAGGCGCCACGGTGGGGCAGGAGTTGAAAATCGTTTTCAACGACAAGGATGAAATCGAGACCGTCGAAAACTTCGATGAGTTTGTGAAACGCTTTGGGGACAGCGCGGTGCCCGGGTTCGACGCTTCAAAGATGTTCAGCCGCGAATCGCTAACGCAAATGCTTAAGCAGGGCAGCCTGCAGGCCACCCCGGGCAAGCCGGTGGGCGTGGGGGATTCCTGGCAATTTAACAATCAGATCGATCTGCCGCAGATGGGCAAAGTCGGGGTGAGTGGAAATTATACGGTGAAGAGCATGGGAGACCACAACGGCTTGCGTTGCGTGGAAATCCAAACCGACGGCAAACTTTCCATGAATCTCGATGCGTCGAAGGACGAGTCATCCCCGCTTGCCACTCTCGGGATGAAGGTGACAGACGGGAGCATCAAGGGGCCGGTGTGGTTCGACCCGCAGCTCGGAATCGCGCGCGATTCGCAGCTTGTTCAGGAGATGACGATGTCGATGAAGAATCCCACCGATCCCTCTGCAACTATTAATGTGCCGATGAAGCAGAATATCTCGGTGAAGCTGACGAAGGTGGAGGATTTGAAGTAACGCGTTCTTGAGTCGGGAATGGTACCCTAGGCGGGGGTTCCCTTCGACTTAATTTGTCCCGGCGTAAGGATTTCACGCCACGGCGCGGCATTGCATCGCTCCGCGTGCCTTTGGCGGATCCTAATGCGTCCTTCGAATACCGTTCCGCCTAGCTATCCGGAACGATCTTCTTCACCAGCCGGTCGACACCCTCGCCGGCAAAATCACTGGCGGGATAGATCTTCCGAGCCTTGAGGTAATAGGCGAGGCTGGCGCCGACCTGGTCGCGCTTTTCCATCTCCTGGGCATCCTGCAGGGTGCGGACGAAATCAGCAGCGTGCGGAGTGAGGTCTGCGCGGGTCTTGCTCAGCTTGGTATCGTCAGGAAATTGCTGGGCGATTTTTTCCACGCTCTCCCAGGCACCGGGATAGTTGCTTTGCCGCACCATCTCGCTGGCTCGCATGAGGGCGACCTCGATGGTCTGTACATTTTCCAGCACGTCCTTGAGCTGCGCCGCCTTGTCCGGGAAGAAGCCGAGGGCACCCAGATAACGGGCACGGTCTTCGTAGATTTGACGGTAGTTCTTTTGGCTGAGCAGCTGATCGAAATCGGAGACGGCCTTCTGCTGCACGTCGCCTTTGGCGAAGATCTGTTTCGAGAGTTCGGCGAGGGCCGGGTTCCGCGGCCAGAGCTCGGTCGCAGCGGTGAGCTCAGCCTCGAGCGTGGTGTTGTCACCTTTGAGCGCGGCGTTGCGGGCTTTGGCCAGGTGCATGTCGGACACCTGCTTGGAGGTATCGATCGCGGCCATCGGCTTCGAGGAGTCGAAATCCTTGGCGATGACGGTCAGAGACTTCACCAGTTGCTCGGCCAGTGTGTAGTCCTTCACATCGATCGCCGAGATGAGCTGGTTCGTCTTTTGCGTGAATTCCAGCGCCTGGCGCTTTTTGTCGCGCGAGAGGGTGCGAATCTCCGGGACGAATTCACCGATGGTGAAAGCCTCCGCGAGACGCTTGGTGGCGCTCTCAAGTTCCTGCTTCTCGAGCAGGAAATTATAAGCCTGCACGCCTTCGCGCACGTCGCGCAGCGCCTCATTGGCCAGAGAGTCGATCGTGCCGACGGTGGGCGGCATGCCGGAGCTCTTTTCGAAGAGATCCTTGGTATCCTTGCCTACATTTAGCTTCGTGTCGCCGTCGGTAAAGACCGCACGGTAAAAGCGCGTGGCGATGAGCACATGCTGGAAGCGGCGCTGCATGAAGAATTGCAGAATCAACGCCTGGAACTCGACCTTGGCCTGGATGGAGTTGAGCTCGCGCTTGATGGAGTTGGCCTTGATCGTTGCCTCGATCTCCGTGATGCGCTTGGTGTGCTCCGCCTGCGTCATCGCATCCTCAAACATCTGGTTGGTGCTCTGCGTCTTGGCACCTCCCTTGCCCTTGGCACTACTGCCGGTGGAGGAAGCCTCACGCGAGCCGTCCATGACGCTGGCATGCTGAGCATTCCAGTACTCCTGTTTGCGCTCGGAATCGAGGGCCGAATTGGCCGAGGCCAGCCGGTTCTGCGCATTCTCCGCACGCCAGGCACTGTAGACGGCATCGGCGATGGAGTCGCAGAGCCGCGCGTCGATTTCAAAAGCCGAGCCGCGGGTGAGCAGCCGGAATGCTGTATCCACGTTCTGCACCGTGGCATTGCCGGGCGCGAGGTAGTTCAGGATTTGCGCGATGACGAGCTGATACTGCCGGTCGACCGCCGTCGTTTCCTCCGGTGCATTGAGATATTTCTCAAAGCGCGCCTGAAAGACGCGATTGTTATTCACGTTCCAGCTCTTGCCATCCCAAGTGAGAATCTCGCTGCCGGGATCAAACGCCGGGACGTCCTTTCCCAGAAAGCTGCCATTTTTCTGTCCGCCACCGGCGGCGCC
>JBGGMZ010000466.1:0-15781 GCA_041287745.1 Chthoniobacter sp.
GCGATTCGAAACCGGGCCAGGCCCCCAGCATTCGTCGCCCTGCCACCCCGCTGCCGCAGCCAAAATCGCACACGTTCCGCGCACGCGGACGCCAGCCACGCGTGACGAGTTCACCGATGACCGCATCCCATTTCCAGCCGATGCGCTCGGCATAAAAGCTATCGTAGAGCTCGAGATGCTCGGGCGACTGCCAGTAATCTGCCGTGCCCGCGGTTCCCGCGAGAAAGCGCTCGCGCAAGTCGCGCAGTGTCTTCCAATCCGCCGCCGTGAAGTGAACCTCGTGATAGCCTTTCATTGTCCTAATAACTTCGCCAGTCGCTGTTCGCGCAGGCCGTAAAAATCCATCAGCGCCTGCATTTGCTCGCGCAACGGCGCCACATCCACCGGTTGTGCCCGGCGTTCGGCGGCCAGCATCAGGTTCTTGCTCGTCTCTTCCGGTGAGATGAATTCGAACACACTCGCGCGATAGCCATGGATCTCGAGTAACAATGCGCGTAAGCCATCGGTCACGATCTCCGCTTCGCGCTCGGCGAGGATGCCGTGTCGCAACACCTCACGCAGGACCGCCGGCGGGTGCAATTGCCCGCGCACTTCTTTGTGGCAGCACGGCGCAGTGAGAATGAGCGACGCCCCCGCGCGCACTGCCTGCGCCAACGCATCGTCGGTCGCCGTGTCGCACGCATGCAGCGCGATGAGAATGTCTAGAGGCTGGGGCGGCGTGAAATCGGCAATCGTCCCCTGCACAAATTTCAAATCCGCAAAGCCGTGCTCACGCGCGACGCGGTTGGTCAACTCCACCAACTCCGCACGCGCTTCCACGCCGATGATCTCCGCCTTCACCTCGCGCGTCCGAAAATATTCCGCGATGGCAAAGGTCAGGTAACCCTTCCCCGCCCCCATATCCACGATGCGAACCGACGCATTCCCCGCCAGCGCGGAGTCCTTGAGCAAGTGGCCGAACAGTTCTACGAAACGCTGGATCTGCCGCAGCTTCGGAGCCATGCCGGGGCGCGCTTCGCCGTCCGCATTCGTCACGCCGAGCGCGCGCAGCCAGCCCGCCTCCGCCACGGCAATCGGCATCGTCTTCTCCCGATCATGCTCTGGCGCTGGCGCAACGGCAAAAGCCGGGCGGCTGGCCTTGAGCGTGCCGTGCCCGCCGGCATCACAGCGGAGCTGCCAGTCGCCGGTGGTGGTGAAAAGATGCGCGCGCTCCCATTCGCTGCCGAGCGCCTTTCCGAGCAAATCGAGCGTCTCCTCGAGCGGAATATTTTTCGTCACGTCGCGCGTCGCGTAGCGCCACACCAACGAAATCCGCCTGCCTTCGCGCAATTCCACCGCGCGCCCATACACATTGCGCAGCCCCGCCTCCGCCCCGAGTGGCTGGCTGAGGGTGAATTTCACCAGCGTCTCGCCAAGCCACGCGGCTTCCAGTTTTTGGAGAAAGCGGCTGCGGGCGTCATCGGTCATGCGTGCAATGAAAACGCAAACGGGTTGGCTGAAAAGCTCCGTCGCGGATTTGTTCGCCGACCCACTCGGACTGATTGTTAATTTCCGCCGCTCGTCTTCGGCGGCGGATCAATCTTCAGCCACACGATCGCATCCCAGCCCCAGACGCCGTCTTTCTTCGTGAAGAAAAGTTTCTCCATCGAGACGGACTTCACTGCCTTGCCGTGTTTGCCGAGCACCGCATTGCAATCGGCGACAAAGGGCGAGCGCAAGAGCCCCTGCCCGACCAAGTCACGCATCTTCGCAGCATTTTTGAATTCCCAGCGGCCAAAACCCGTCGGCGGTGGATGCTTTTGGAACTCCGGTTGGGCGCTCACGTAATCCATTACGGCCTTCTGCATCTCCGGCTTCCGGATCAAGTCCGCGAGGTAAATATGTGCGATGGATGTATTCCCCTCGTGCGAAATGGCGTCGACGATCGCGGCCAGGTCCAGTGGGTGTTCGCTTTTGGTGGAAGGCAAAGTGATCACCCACTTGTCATAAGCCGGAAACTCCGCCGGTGTGTAATGCACGAGTTCGTGATCCCAGCGCAAATCCGTGAGTTCCTGCGCGCAGATATCCTCCGAAGCGCCGTAAAATGCCGCAACCGCCAGGGAACATAGTGCAATGGGGGACCAACGACCTTTCATCTTCATTTCTTCTTCGCCGGCGTGGTCTTCGCTCCGCTACCCTTCAGCGGCGCATCGCCGAGGAAAATGTAGGACTCGGCGATCTGATCGAAGGCGGGCAGCGCGCTCTCAAACGCCTTCTGCTGCCGCGCATTGAGGATCACCGTATTGATTGTTTTTTCCTCCACGAAATAGACCATCGCCTCATAGCTGCCGTATTTGTCACCGGAGAAGTGGTAGATCACGCCTTCCTTGCCGTTCTTCGTCTTGATCGTCTTCACGCGCTTGCCCTCGTACTTGGGATTGCCCCGCGCGTGAAAATCGTCGACCGCTTCTTTGGCTGCGTCATCTGCCGTCTGCACTGTTTTCGTCCGGTCAAGCGCCCGTGCGTAGGCGATCACCGGGCTGTCTTGCCAGTTACTGCCCTTGGGATAAAAGACGCAATAGAGGCCCTGCTCCACGCCGCTTTCGTTGTCGAACATCCAGCCTTTCGGCGCCTTGACATGGAACGCGTATGTCTTGCCGTAGTAGATGCCTCCACCTCCCTCGGTGATGAGTGCCGAGGCCGGCATCAGATTCAAGGCGAGAACTGCGACGACGGCGATGAATGTAGTCCTCATAAAGATAGGCCGGTGACAGATGCTATTTCGCGACGGAGGCCTGGCGCGAGACGGTAAATCCGCGATGTGCCGGCTCGGTGCGTGGCTCGAAGTCTTTCCAAACGAGCCGGAGATGGCGCGAGTTCCGCACCTGCCATTCGCTCCGTTTTGGCTGGGTCGTCTCACGATCTTTCTCCTCGAATCTCGAGTCGCGCACCATCGTTCCCGGCCACACCAGTTTGTTCACGGTGAGGCCATCGCGCAGCTTCACATCCGCCTGCAGTCGCCCAATGGTCCCTTTCCACGCACCGCCCGTCTCCGTGGTGTAGTGAAAATACTTCACCCCGGGCATCGTCCAACCATTCTCCACGGTATAAAAGCGTTCCACGATCACATCGCGGCCCACGGGGAATTTCACCTCCAGCGTGTACCACGCGCTCACACCATGCTGGTGATGCGCATCCCAAAAGGCGAAGTGTCCGCCTTCTTCACCCGGCGCAACTTCCACCACGTGCAGCTTCGATTTCGCCGGCCGGTGATTCACCGCCGTGCGCATGCGAAGGATCGGCGAGAGTGTGGGATCCGCCAGCGGCCAGCCGTGCTGATACGCGCTCTTGATGGCGGCGCCTTCGTCGGGAAAGCCCAGGAGTTGCGTCACCGACGCCTCGGTCTGGGTATTCCGAAAGCGAAAGGTGCAGTGCACGGTGCTGTTCTTCGCGCCAAATTCCACCTCGATGTGCTCGGAGACCATTCGCACTGGGCTCTCGGTTTTTTCCAAGGGCTCCGGGCCACGCGATCCATCGTGCATAGCACCGTCGTTGGCGATGGCCCGCATGGAAATAGCCAGCAGCGCCAGAGACGTGAAGGGCAGGAAGCGATTCATGGTTGAGGAGAGATACGGGCCGGCGGGCGGCGATCTTGCAAAAATGTGAGCCAGCACACGCCGGATAGATAGGCCCTATAGGACACATAGGACCTATTGGAAGGCCGCCCGCCTCTCCGAAAAAAAACACCGCCCGCGATCTCCCGCGGGCGGCGTGAATATTTCCTGTCTGAAGATCGGAGTTTAGATGGCCTTGTATTTGCCGATGATCGGCAACTTGTAGCTGCCGTCCGCCTCCGGCAGCACCGGCGGCTGGCCGTTCAGGTCCTGGAACTCCTTACCAAATGGCACTTCGCTCGCGAGGGCTTCGTCCCACTTCATGAGTTGTCCGCTCCAGCCGGCCATGCGGCCCATGATCGCTGTCATGGTGCTCTTCGCGCCACGCTCGGCTTCCATGTAAGGCTCGTTGTGGATGATCGCCTTGAAGAGGTCGTCGTGCTCTTTCTGGTAGGGATCGACGATCGGGGTTTCCTTCTCGTAATGCCACTCGTTGGCGCCGGTGATATTGAAGATGGTGCGGTCGTTGATGCACTCTAGCGAGCCCTTCGTGCCGTGCGCGTTTTCCGCGACGTAGTTCCAGCAATCCGGAATCTGCCGGTTCTGATGGAAGAGGCGGGTGCCATCGGCATACTCGAACTCGATGGCAAAGTGGTCCATGAGCCAGCCGGCATCTTTGCCGCGACGGACTTCCGCGCCACACACACCCTTCGCGCTAACGGGGTAGGCGTTCTTGATCCAGTTGAAGACGTCGATGTTGTGCAGGCCCTGGTCGACGATGATGTCGCCGCACAGCCAGGCAAAGTAGAACTGGTTGTGCAACTGGAACTCGAGTTCGTTCCAGCTTTCCTTCCTCGGCACAAAGGCGCGGGCGGCGCCCATGTCCCAGAAGGTGCGGCCGTACATGATGTCGCCGATGGCGCCATCTTGCACGCGCTTGACCGCCTCGAGGTAGCCGGGCTTGTGTCGACGCTGGAGACCCACGCCCACCTTCAGATTCTTCTTCTTCGCTTCCTCGGCCGCCGCGAGCACGCGACGGATACCGATGGCATCCACCGCCACGGGCTTTTCCAGGAAGGCGTGTTTGCCCTGGCGCACTGCCTCCTCGAACATCATCGGACGATAGGTCGGCGGCGTGGCGCATACCACGACGTCGCAGGCAGCAATGACTTTCTTGTAAGCGTCGAAGCCGAGAAAGAGGCGATCGGGCGTGACGTCGACCTTGGTCGAGTTCATGGCCGAGAGATTCGCGATCGCCTTGTCGGCGATGTCCTTGAAGAGTTCGCCGACTGCCACGAGCTGGATGTTTTCCGTGGCGTGCAACGCCTGGTTCGTCGCGCCGGTTCCGCGGCCACCGCAGCCGATCATGCCGAGCTTGATGGGCCCACCCTCGGCAGCGTGGGCAAAGCGTTCAACAGAAAGCGCACCGAGAGCGGCCGCAGCGCCGGTCGTGGTGCGGAGAAAACGACGACGGTTCATGGAGGAGGTGTCTAGGGGGTTGTTCATGATGTGAGAGGTCGCTCACCATCGAGAAAAGGTCACACGCGGTCAATGCGGGAGAGGGACGAGAGCAGCCGCGCGTTTTAGCATCTGCAAAAGCCGGCGCAGGCTCAACAACCCGACGAACGGATCAATATCATCAATCGAACTAAACTGCTCCACGTTGGCTTACGTATTGACCCGAACGATCTCAGAGGCGACAGTCCGTTGTGAAAATCCTGCCCATACGAATTTCCAGAGGCAATCAAGTGATTGGAAATTGGTCAGCCGCTGAAATCAAGGAACGGATCGGAAGCGAGGATCTTCTTCTCACTGACTTGTTTTACGACGAGGACGTATCCGACTGGCTGCCGTTGTCTGAACTCCAGGCAAAGCAGATCCCAGTCAAAGCGACGGAAGCGGTGTCGCGGCCTTGTTATTGCGGCACTGGTCTTCCATTCCGGGTCTGCTGCGGAGACGGAAGCATCTATTAGCAGGCTCCGACGTTGACGCGCTGTCCGCGGGCTTGCCTCTGGGAGCCCTTTGCGACAGTAAGAGAGCTCCACAGCTCCCAGTCGTATGGCCGAGCCTGACGATCCCGATCTTTTACCAACGCAGTCTTGGAACAGCCGGGGCGAAGCGCCCACGGTTCCGGCCATTCCCACACCCCGGCCCGATTCAAAGCCGCCATCCAGCGCGGGTAGAGGAATCTGGGAGCCGCCCACCCCGGAGGAGTTGCAGCCCAGTTTTCCCCAGTACGAAATCCGCGAGATGCTCGGGCGCGGCGGCATGGGTGCCGTCTACAAAGGCTGGCAGAAGCGCCTCGACCGCTTTGTCGCCATCAAGATCTTGCCCCCACAACTGGAGGAGGTGCATGTCAATTTCGGCGAGCGCTTTCAGCGGGAGGCCAAGGCCATGGCGCGCTTTACCCACCCGGGCATCGTCTCTGTCTACGATGCCGGCGAGACGGCGGACGGGCTCCTCTACTTCGTGATGGAATTCATCGACGGCACGGACGTGCAGCGGATGCTCACGGCCCGCCGCCATCTCTCGCCAGAGCAGGCATTGACCATCACCAGCCAGGTCTGCGACGCGCTCGACTACGCTCATCGGCGCGGCGTCATTCACCGGGATATCAAGCCGTCGAACATCATGGTCGATGCCGAAGGCCGGGTGAAAGTGACGGACTTTGGCCTGGCGAAGGTGGCCACCGATGACTCGGCGGCCCTGCTCACGGCGACTCATGCCTACCTGGGCACGCCCGATTTCATGGCGCCGGAATCCTGGCAGGGAGCCGGAAAGGTGGATCACCGCGCCGATCTCTACGCGGTGGGCGTGATGCTCTACCGCATGCTCACCGGCCAGCTTCCACGCGGTCGTTTCGATCCCGCCTCCCACCGTGTCCCGGGGCTCGATGTGCGGTTTGACTCCATCATCGATCACGCCCTCCAGACCGATCCGGAGAAGCGCTATTCCAGCGCGTCGGAAATCCGCACCGACCTGAACAAAATTCACACCGGTTCCCCGGGATCCTCGGAGACGCTGGCGCTGGAAAAGCCGCTGCCGCCGCCCCAGCCGATTGTGACTCCAACGCCAGGGCCACTGTCCATCTCCCCGCCTGAACCGCCATCCATCTCACCCGCCCCGCCCACTCCCGATGCAGGGACGCCACACATTACCCTGTCCCCGACTTCGCCGCATTCGGTAAAAACGGCGGTGCTGGTTTTCGTCGGCTTTTTGAGTGTGCTGCTCCTGGCTGCGGTCGTGTTCCTCGTTCTGGAATTGCGAAAGGAGTCTACCGTCGCCAAGGACGACACCATTCCTGCGACACCGGTGGTCACTCCGCCAAAGAAAGAGGAGCCGCCTCCCAAAGAACCTTTGGTGGTGAAGTCATCGGATCCGACCGCTGCGTCTCCCTTCGTCAATACACTCGGCATGACCTTTGTCCCCGTGCCGATCAAAGGCGGCCCGACTGGCGGACAGCGGGTGCTCTTCAGCATTTGGGAGACGCGGGTCCGGGATTACCAAGTCTTCATCACGGAAACAAAGCGCCCGTGGCCGAAGATCACTTTCCCACAGGAGGCCACGCATCCCGCGGTGAACGTGACTTGGGAGGACGCGCACGCTTTTTGCCAGTGGCTGACCCAGCGTGAATTCGCCGCGGGCAAGCTGCCGCCGAACCAATCCTACCGCCTGCCCACGGACTACGAGTGGAGCTGCGCGGTGGGGATCGGTGATCGTGAAGATCCGGCGAGACCACCGGCGGAGAAGGACAAACAGATTCCTAATATCTATCCCTGGGGCACTGGATGGCCGCCACCCACTGGCGCCGGGAACTACAGCGGCGAGGAAACCACCAACCACAAGAACTGGCCGGAGCAAAGAGTCCTGGCCGGCTATCGCGATGCCTTCACGGCGACCGCTCCCGCGGGCTCATTTCCCGCGAATCCGCTCGGCCTCTTCGACCTCGGAGGAAACGCCTGGGAATGGTGCGAGGACCGCTGGAAACCAGGCGACCCGCAACGCACATTGCGAGGAGCATCCTACACCATCGCCACCCAGACCGTTCTTTTGTCGTCGGAGCGCTATCATCTGAGCCCATCGCTGCCCGATGACTCCACCGGCTTCCGCTGTGTGCTCGCCACGAAAGCGCCGGTCGCGCAGAGCGAAGAAACCGACGTCACGACTCCCGCCGCATCCATCGCAAGCATCCTCAGTTCGCCGGACTACGTGTGGTCTCAGCCCGAGAACCTCGGCCCCGGCGTAAATAGCTCCAAGGATGAATACGCCATGGGCATTTCCGACGACGGCTTGCTCCTTGTGCTGTCTTCCACGCGGAATGGCTCGGAACACTTGTTCGAGTGCCGGCGGCAAAGTGTGGACCAGCCTTTCGGTCCGGCCGACCTGATCGATGAACTCAAGCCAGGCGTGCAAAGCGGCCCTTTTCTGAGCGGTGATGGAGCCACCTTGCTCTATGCCCTGCGGCCGGACGCGGGAGCCACGGCGGATATCTACCAATCGCATCGAGCCAGCCGCGGTGATCGCTGGGAAAAGCCGCGGCGCTTCTTTTCGCCCGGTGCTTACAATGCCGGGCCGTATCTTTCCTCCGATGGGTTGACCTTGTGGTTTCACTCGAATCGCACGGGCGGACGCGGTGGATTCGATCTCTGGCGCAGCCGCCGAGCCTCGCCAAATTTGTCCTTCGAGGCGCCGGCCAATCCGGGTACCATGATGAATACTGAGGCGGATGAACTCTCACCCCGCGTGAGCTCCGATGGCAGCGTCCTCCTTTTCTACCGCGAACGCCGTGGCACCGGGCAGCGCGTATTCGCCGCGATGCTCGACGCCAAGGGTGTCTCCACTACGCAACTTCTCCTCTTCCCGGTCAATGGCCGGGTGCAGTGCCCCACCCTCTCCGCCGATGGCCGCACCCTCTACTTCGCCTCGGACATGCCCGGCGGGCAAGGCGGATGGGACCTGTGGCAAATCCGCCGGGTGCCGAAGCGCCAGTAAGCAAAGCGCCGGTCAGGTCCCAAACCCCCGGCGTGCCGGTTGGACGTCTGGACGGACTGACGCAGCGGCGAGAATGCCTCGGCTGGGCATCGGCCTCTGCCGGAATATATGTTTGCCAGCGCGAACCCTTTCGGGATGCTCACGGAGTGGCCGGTGGATCGGCCGCTCGCACAGTCGCCGTTTCCGCAACTCAGTCCTCCCTCCAGCCGCCATGAAATTTCGCACCCTCGCTTGCTCTGTTTTCGCGTTCGCACTCTGCCCCTTCTCCAACCTCCGGGCGGATGCGGGCTTCACGCCCATCGATCTCGCGCCCCAGGCCAACTTCAAGCTGAACGCGGAGAAGAAGTCGCGCACCGGGCATGTGGTGCTCAAAGGCGTCCCCTTTGAACTACCGGCCTCCAGAGCTGCCCTGCAAACGGAGGGTCAGTCGGCGAAGGGCCCGACCAGCTTTCGCATTCCGGTGAGCGTGCCTCGTCCTACCGAGGTGAATATCCTTCTCCAGGGCGGCTACGTGAAACGCGAGTTCAGCGGGAAGAAGGTCGGCGAGGTGGTCTTGGAATTCAAAGACGGGAAGCAACAGGTTTACCCCATCACCGCTTGGAAAACCCTCCGCGAAACGTGGGCTTACAACACCGAGATTGTGCCGCCGGATTCAACGGGGAATCCCAAATTGATCAATGTCTACGCGGAGCCGGAAAATCGCGGAAAACCGGCGACCGCATTCCTCGATATGTTCGTGATCCATCTGGAACAGGTCGGGTTGACCGCAGAGCTGACGGCCATCGAGATCCGGGATCTGTCGAAAGAAACCGTTCAGGATATCTCGCCTTCGCTGATCATTTCGGGGATCAGCGTGAAGCACGATTGAGACGTTTTAGAGGTGGGGTGCAATATCCACCCCAGCCCGTTTACGCCGGGATCTCGGCGTCGAGGGCGTTGAGCAGCTCCGTGATGGTCTCGCGGGTCTCGTCGCCCATGTTCGAGAGGCGGAAGGTCTTGCTCTTCAGCTTCCCGTAGCCGCCGTCGATGATGAAGCCGTGCTTGCTCTTGAGCGCGGCGAGGAGAGCGGGGACGTCGATGTTGCGGCTGTTGGCCACGCAGGTGAGCGATTTCGAGCGGTAGCCTTCGGGCGCGAAGAATTCGAGGCCCTGCTTCTTCACCCAGTCGTGCACCATGGCATTGAGCTGCGCGTGGCGGGCGTGGCGGGCGGCGACGCCTTCGGTGAAGATGTCGTCGAGCTTCGATTGCAGCGCGTAGATGTGCGAGATGCTCGGCGTGCTCGGGGTCATATCCTCGGCCTGGTTCTTGGCGAACTCGAGGAAGTCGAAGTAGTAGCCGCGGCCCTTCACGGTGGCGGCTCGCTCCATGGCCTTCTTGCTGGCCGAGAAAAGGGCGAGCCCGGGCGGAAGCGCGAGCGCTTTCTGCGAGCCGGTGAGGAGGACGTCGATGCCGAGTTCGTCCATCGGGATCGGCATGGTGCTGAAAGACGAGACGGTATCGACGATGAGCATGACCTCGGGAAACTCACGGACGGCCTCGGCGATCTCGCGGATGTCGCTCATCACGCCGGTGGAGGTTTCGTTGTGAATGACGGTGATGGCGTCGAAGCCACCCTGCTTGAGCTGCTCGCGGATCTGCTCGCCGCGGATGGGCTGGCCCCACTCGACCTGCAACGCGACGGGTTCCTTGCCGCACTTCTTCGAGACGTCGAACCACTTGTCCGAAAACGCGCCGCACATGCAGTTCAACACCTTGCCGCTGCCCACGAGGTTGCGGATCGAACCTTCCATCACGCCCCACGCCGACGACGTGGAGAGGAATACCGGCTGCGTGGTGGCGAAAAGCTCCTGGAGGCGCGGATGAATCGAAGCGTAGAGCTTTTTGAAGTCGCCGCTGCGGTGGCCGATCATCGGCTGGCAAAGGGCGCGAAACGTTTTCTCAGAAACCTGAACGGGGCCGGGAATGAAAAGCTTGGGCATCGAGTCGATTGGTTAGTTTTTTAAGAATTGACGGTTGAGAAGGTGCCTTCCGCGAAAGTCGCACGCCGGAAGGGGCGGTGTTTCTACATCCGAAATCGAAAATCCGAAATCGAAAATTTCAGTCCTCAGTCCCAAATGAACTTTTCCAGGCGCAACTTGCTCAGCCGCGCCTTGGCTTCCGCAGACCATGGGCCCTCGATCTTCGTCATCTTTTGATAAACGCCGATGGCGGCCTTCCAGTTCTCCTGCTGCTCGAAAAGATGCGCCGCGTCGAAGCCGGCCTTGTAGAACCAGAAGAACTCGCGGCCCTCCCCCACGGTTTTGTCGAGCACATCGTAGAAGGCGGTAATCGCC
Source organism: Chthoniobacter sp. (assembly GCA_041287745.1). Taxonomy (GTDB): domain Bacteria; phylum Verrucomicrobiota; class Verrucomicrobiia; order Chthoniobacterales; family Chthoniobacteraceae; genus Chthoniobacter. The sequence continues at coordinate 10,919 of JBGGMZ010000466.1, forward strand.
TCCGGCTCACGGCCGAGTTGTTCCAGCGCGAGACCTTTTTTGTAGAGCGCCTGGTTCCGCCAGCCGGCGGTGACTTCAGGCAGCGCGGCCAGCGCGTCGTAAACCACCACGGCGGCATCGTATTGCGCGGGATCCTTGCGTCCCATTTCCCGGAGACTGTCGCCCTTGCTGCACAGCGCGGCGAAGCGCAACTCGGCATCCGCCTGCGGCTGCGCCGTGAGGATCGCGTCGTAAATGGTGACGGCTTCGTTCTCCTTGCCCAACCGGCTTTGGATGATGGCCTGCTGCTGGCGCGCGTAAAGCTTCAGCGCCCCGTCGCGTTTCACGACTTCGTCGAAGAGCCGCAACGCACGATCGACCGCGCCGCTGTCGAGCCACTTCGTGGCCGCCTGGCCGGCGAGAAAAAGCGCCGTTTCAGTGTAAGGGCCGTCGGGATTCTTGCGCGCGAGCAGGGTGAATTGCGTCTCGGCGTTGGCATGATCGCCCGTGCTGAAATACGTCTGGCCCAGCTTCATCTGCACCTCGGGAAGATAGGTGGAGTTAGGGAAATCGTGGAGAAACTTGCGGGAGAGCTCGATGACCTTCGCCGCATTCGGCGGCGCCTCCGCATCGGCGAGGAATACCGCGAGATAGGCCGCGCGCTCCGCCGTGTCCGCGTCGGGCGCAGCACCATTGACGACCTGCAAGTAGCGGCCCGCGCCCGCTTTGTCCCCGTCGGCGAGAGCCAGTTCAGCCAGCGCCACACGTGCTTCGTTTTGCCGGGGATGCTTCGGAAAATGATGCAGGAAGAGCTCGATGGTGTCGCCGGCCCGCGGATCGCCAAAGCGCGCCTGGGCAAAGCCTTCCTCGAGCACCAGATCACTGCGCAAGGAGCTATTCGGCGCGAGACTGCTCAGGTCGCGGTAGTCCTTGAAGAAGCTTTCGTAATTGCGGCGGTTAAGCGCGGCCAGAGCGGCGTCGAAGGTCGCGTTCACCTTCAGCTTTTCGGAGCCTTGTGCGACGCGATGGAAGGAATTCTCGGCCAGCAACGATTCGCCCTGGCGATAGTGAACCAGTGCAATGCGCAGCTCGATCTCGGCGCGCTGCTCCTCTCCCTTCGCGCGGCGCAAGGCTTCATCCAGCGCCCGCAAGGCGGAGTTCATGTTGCCCTTTTCCAAATACAAATCGGCCTGCAGGAGATAGGCGGCATTAAGCAACGAACTGTCCGGATGCGACAGCGCGAAGCTGTCCAGCGTCGCGATCGCTTTGTCCGCCTTGTGCACCCGGCGATACATGCGGGCGAGATAGTATTGGGCCAGCGCCGCCCGGCGCGGAGGCGTCTTGAGCGCCCATTTCTTTAACTCGTTGTCCGACGGCCGCTCCTCCTGCTCGTAAATCTCATCGAGCCGGCGAAAGGCTTCCTCCAAATAAGCGCTTTCGCCATGGCGGGAGATGAACCGCTCCAGCACGTTATCCGCCATTTCGAAACCATTCAGCACCGCACGCGCTTCGGTGCTCCCAAGCATCGCGCCGAAGAAAAGACTCTCGGTGAGTTCCACCGGGCTCTGCTGAAGTTCATCGAAGATGACCATAGCCGGTGCCGCCTGATCTTGCGCGAGCAACAGCCGCGCCTCCAAATACCGCTTCCATTTTTCATCCGTGCCATTCCGCGGGGTCACACTCTTTACGATCGCCTCGGCCGGTGCGGTTTTCTTGAGATCGATCCAGAGGCTCGCGAGGCGCAGTTGCGCTCCCACGTTCGCCGGAAAGGCGGCAATGAATTTCTCCAGGGCCGCTGCCGCGTGGTTCAACCGGCCCAAGGCTTGGAAACACTCAGCCGCACCGAGTTGCGCCGCTTCGCCCACGTCGGCGGAACCCGCGAGCGATTGGTAAATTGGCAGCGCATCCGCCCAACGCCCACCTTGGGCGAGGATCTGGGCTTGAAGCAAACGGGACGCCGGATCACCTGCGTCGGCCAACGGTTGCACGACCGACTCCGCTTCCTCCAGTTCCTCGGCCGCCAGGAGCGCGGCAGCAAGCTCAAGGCTGGCCGCGTGTTGGATCTCTTCCGCCAGGTCGCCGGTCTTGAGCAGTGTACGCAGCTTTTGAATCGCCACCTGCGGGATGGCTTCGGCGCGCGCCTGCCGGGCCTCGACGAGCAGCGCCGGGGTATTGGCAGCCCACGCCGTGGTGGCGAGGGAAAGGAATAGAGACAGCAGGCGGCGCGTCATAGCATCCGCTGCAAATAGCGCCCAGTGTGGCTGGCGGCAACCCCGGCGATTTTTTCCGGGGGCCCTTGCGCGACGATCGTGCCGCCTCCCGCGCCGCCTTCCGGGCCCATGTCGAGGATCCAGTCGGCGCACTTAATCACCTCGAGATTGTGTTCGATGATGATGAGCGTATTGCCCGAGTCGCGGAGTTTCATGAGCACCTCGAGCAGCTTGTGGATGTCCGCGAAATGCAGGCCGGTGGTGGGTTCATCGAGAATGTAAACCGTGCGCCCGGTGGCCTTTTTCGCGAGCTCGGTCGCGAGCTTGATGCGCTGCGCCTCGCCGCCGCTCAACGTAGTGCCGCTCTGCCCGAGGTGCACGTAGCCGAGCCCTACGTCCTCGAGCGCGAGCAGCTTGTCGGAAATCTGTGTGACATTGCGGAAAAACCGCGCCGCTTCGTCTACGGTCATGTCGAGCACGTCGGCAATGTTCTTGCCCTTGTAAGTGATCTCCAGCGTCTCACGATTGTAGCGGCGACCGCGGCAGACCTCGCACTCGACATACACGTCGGCAAGAAAGTGCATCTCGATCTTCTTCATCCCATCGCCTTCGCAAGCTTCGCAGCGGCCGCCCTTCACGTTGAAGCTGAAGCGCCCACCATCGTAGCCGCGAATGCGCGACGCGGGCAGGCCGGCAAAAAGCTCCCGGATCGGGCCAAAGGCGCCGGTGTAAGTCGCGGGATTCGAGCGCGGCGTGCGGCCGATCGGTGTCTGGTCAATGACGATCGCCTTATCGATCTGCTCGAGGCCGTGCAGCTTGATGAATTTGCCCGGGCGCTCTTTTGACCGGTAGAAATGGCGGAACAAAGCGCGCCGCAGGATGTCGTCGACCAGCGTGGACTTTCCGCTGCCGCTCACGCCGGTCACGCACGTGAAGCAGCCCAGCGGGAATGCCGCCGTAACCTCGCGCAGGTTATTTTCCGTCGCTCCTCGGAGCGTCAGCCAGCCGGGGGAATCCGGCGTGCGGTAAGTGCCTTGCGCAAGCTTCCGGTGCTTCGGCACGGGAATACGGGTCTTGCCGCTGAGATACTGGCCAGTGAGCGAGCCCTCGGTGGCGAGGATCTGCTCCAACGTGCCCTGGGCCACGATCTGCCCGCCGCGAGCGCCGGCGCCGGGGCCGAGGTCAAGGATGTGATCGGCCTCGCGAATGGTGTCCTCATCATGCTCGACCACGATCACGGAATTCCCCAAGTCGCGCAGCCGCCGCAGCGTGCCGATCAGCCGGTCATTGTCCCGCTGGTGCAGGCCGATGCTCGGCTCATCGAGCACATAGAGACAGCCCGCCAGTCCCGAGCCGATCTGCGTGGCGAGCCGGATGCGTTGCGCTTCCCCACCGCTGAGCGTGCCGCTCTCGCGATCAAGCGAAAGATACCCCAACCCTACTTCCACGAGAAACGCCAACCGCGCCGCGATCTCCCGCCGTACCTCACTCGTGATGAAGCCCTCTTGCTCGTTGATCGAGATATCCTGGATGAAGCGCTGCGCATCCGCGATAGTGAGCTGGCAGAAGGCATGAATGTTTCGCTCACCGAGCAATCCAGCATCGCCGAGAGCATCGCTGCGGATCGTCACCGCCAGAATCTCCGGCTTCAACCGAGCCCCCTGGCAGGTCGAGCACGTCCGTCGGCTCATGTATTGCCGGATGCGTTGCCGGGATAATTCGCTCTCCGTCGTGTCGTAAAGATGCTGCAGCGCGGCCACCAGTCCATCGAAGGGCTTCTCCACCTTGGTGCGCTTGCCATTCTCCCCCCAGTTCATGGTCACCACGCGGTCTCCCGTGCCGAAACACAGCGCCTGCTGAAACTTCTCCGGCAGTTCGCGATACGGCGCGTCCATCGACACCTTGTATTCCTTCGCCAGCGACTCCAGCACGCCATTGTAGTAGCCCTGCATGCGCTTGTTGGCTTTGGCCCATGGGGCCACCGCACCGCCGGCCAGCGACTTGTCCGGGTCGGGAATCATCAGGTCCGCATCGCAGACCTGCTCGGTGCCGAGCCCGTGGCAGACGGGGCAGGCTCCGAAGTGGCTGTTAAAAGAGAAATGCTTCGGCGTCAGCACCGGCAGCGTGAATCCGGTATCAGGATTGCTGTAATCGATGGAGTACTTCAACTCATCCCACTGTTCCGGCACCGCCTCACCCACCCGACGCAGCACCACCAGCCGGTTGCCACCCCACTTCAAAGCCGTATCCACAGAATCCGCCAGCCGCGTCCGCACTCCCTCTCGAATCACCAGCCGGTCCACTACCACCTCAATCCGATGCTTGCTTCCTTTCTCCAGCCGAATGGGCTCCGGTCGCGCGAGTTCAATGATCTCCCCATCGATCCGCACGCGCACAAAGCCCTCTCGCTTCAGCTTTTCGATCACGTCCCGAAATTCCCCCGCCTCGTCCTGCACCAGCGGAGCCAGCAGCACGATGCGGCTCTCCGGGGTGTAGGCCACGATCTGATCCACGATCTGCTGGGGCGTCATCTTACTGATCGGCGCGCCCGTCGTGGGGTCATGCGGCTGGCCGATCGAGGAGTAAAGCAGTCGCGGGTAGTCGTAAATCTCGGTGGTCGTCGCAATCGTCGAGCGCGGATTGCCCCCGCTGCTGCGCTGCTCGATGGCAATCG
>JBGGMZ010000467.1:0-14411 GCA_041287745.1 Chthoniobacter sp.
TTGCTCCATCGCCATCAGGGAGCGCTCGTGCACCAGCCGCGTGTCCTGCGGCAGGAGAAGCCGATAGCCACGCACCGAGTTGCGGATGCGCTTGTAGTCGTTCATCGCCCCGACCGCCGCTGCACAGCCGACAAACGCATCCCCATGCAAAGCCATGTCCGTCCATAAGGCACATCCGTAAAAGTGCACTCCATCGATCGTCACCGACTCATTTTCGAGGAAGTGAATATTCGTACCTTTTGCCTCCTGCTTCAAAATATCCGTCAGGCGCGGCAGACGCTCGCCGTAGTATTCGTGATTACCGCAGATGTAAATGACCGGCACATCGCGGAAGCGAGCACGAATCCACTGCAAGCCATGCTGCTTGGTCGAGACATCACCCGCCAGGATGATGCAATCGCAGTCCACATCCGGCACATCCCGCTCACCAAATTCATGGTGAAGATCACTCAGCACACGAATCTGCATCCCTATTGGTCGCTATTCTCCCCCGCCTGCCGCAACGCGCGCGACACAACCGCCGCATCCATCTTGCGGTAATGATGCACGATAAAATCCGGAGTCCGCAGGGGCGTGTCGTGCAAATACCAATCGTCGTTGTCCATTTCTGGGAAATACGCATCTCCTTCCACTTCGCGCTGCACCACACTGAGATAAAGATCGGTGCACCGATCGAGTAGTTGCGCGTAGATCTGTGCCCCGCCGATGACGAAGAGCTCACGCTTCGGCCGTGCTTTCTCGAAGGCATCGGCCAGCTTGCGCGGGTCGCGCACCAGCCACACATCGCGATCGGTGAAGCGCTCGAAGCCGAGCTGATAGGGCTGCCCAAGCCGCGCCTGCCAGTGCCCAACACGCGCGTGGCCGAAGGTGGCCTTGAATTGCGGATCGCGCGCCAGTTTCAAGGGCTTGCGCGTGACAACGATATTCGTGCGATTCGGCAGCGGCCGCCCGAGGCTCTCGAATGTCTTCCGCCCCATGAGCACGAAATGCCCGGTGGTCAGTCTCTTGAACCACTTGAAATCCTCGGGTAAATGCCACGGGATTTTGTTGTCGCGTCCGATGACGCGATTGAGGGACATGGCAGCGACGGCGATCACGGGGATGTCGAATCTAGCATTTAGGATTTAGCATTTTTGCCCATCCGGGCCACACACCGGGTAACGATCACGAGCCAATTGCTAAATGCTCAATGTTAAATCCTAAATGCTAAACGGCGATGGGCGCCTTGATGGCCGGGTGCGGGTCGTAACCCGAGAGCGTAAAGTCCTCGTAACGAAAGCCGTGGATATCCTTGACCGCCGGGTTGAGCGTCATCGTGGGCAGCGGGCGGGGCGTGCGGGTGAGCTGCTCGCGAGCCTGGTCGAGATGATTCGCATAGAGGTGCAAATCGCCGAAGGTGTGGACGAAATCGCCGGGCTGCAGGCCGGTGACCTGGGCGATCATCATGGTCAGCAGGGCGTAGCTGGCGATGTTAAAGGGCACGCCGAGAAAGAGATCGGCACTGCGCTGGTAAAGCTGGCAGCTCAGCCGGCCATCGAGCACGAAGAACTGAAACATGGCATGGCAGGGCGGCAGGGCCATGGTATCGACCTCACCGGGATTCCAGGCGGAGACAATGAGTCGGCGGGAATCCGGATTTTTTTTAATCTGCGAAACCACGTTGTCGATCTGGTCGATATGGCGTCCGTCAGCCGTGATCCAGTCGCGCCATTGAGCGCCGTAAACGCGGCCCAGGTTGCCCTCGGCGTCGGCCCATTCGTCCCAAATGGTCACGCCGTTTTGCCGCAGGTAATTCACATTCGTATCGCCGGCGAGAAACCATAAGAGCTCATGGATGATGGACTTGAGATGGGTCTTCTTCGTCGTGACCAGCGGGAAGCCGGCGGAGAGATCGAAACGGGCCTGCGCGCCGAAGAGGGAGTAGGTGCCGGTGCCCGTGCGGTCGGGCTTGAAGCGTCCACGGTCGAGGACGAGGGAGAGCAAATCGAGGTAAGCGCGCATCGCTGCGATGCTGACACCGTGCTGAACTTTTTGCGAATTAGAAAACCTGGGCGATGTTTGCTGCGAATCAGTCCCCGTCCCTATGCGTTTGCCGCCTGCTGCTCGTCCGATCCTCGAGCGGGTAGCGTACGTCCTCTACATGGGGCTGCTCGTCTGCTCGATGGGCATGACGTGGATCGGCTGGATGATCGGCGTTATCACGGGGGATTACAAAATCCTGATCTATTCGCTAGCCGGGCTATTGGTCACTCGCTGGCTGCATGTGCAAGGCCACACGCACTGGCACTTCCGCGAAATTCGGGAGGCCATCGATGCCTCGCCCGATTGCGATTGGGTGCGATCGGAGAGCGAAATCAAGCTCTCTGGCGAAGTGGCCGGGCTGCTGACCCGCATGGATGAAGAACCCGATGTGTGGGAGCGAGGAGAGATTCGCCGGGAGATCGCCACGCGGCTGGCGGCGGCGCCGAGCCTGCGCGAAGAATTCGCCGATAAGATCGCCCGGCATCCGGGGCTGTGAAACGTGAAGAGCGAAGGGCGAAAGGCGAAAGTTCTCCGACACACCGTTTTCATCCTTTGTTTGCGACACAGCCAGCGCGTGTTATGCAGTCGTCGCCGATGAAGCAATTGACCCCACTTTCCGACACCCAAGCCCAGCGCGACGATCGCCGCATCCCCATCGACCGCGTCGGTGTGCGTGCTTTGCGCTACCCCATGCAGATCCGTGACAAGGCTCGGGAAGTGCAGCACACCATCGCGACCAGCACCCTTACGGTGGACCTGCCGCACCAGTTCAAGGGGACGCACATGAGCCGCTTCGTCGAGGTGCTCAATGAATTCGGTCCCGAGCTGCACGTGGATAATATCCACACCATTCTGCGCGAGCTCACCCAGCGACTGCACTCGGTCTCCGCCCATGTGGATTTCGAGTTCCCATTCTTCCTCACCAAGCAGGCGCCGGTGACCCGCTCGCCGGGAATGATGGACTACACGGCGCGTTTTTCGGCCACCTTGGAAAAGGATGTGATCGATTTCGTCCTCACCGTCATCGTGCCGGTGACCACGCTCTGCCCGTGCTCAAAAGCCATCAGCGCCCACGGCGCTCACAACCAGCGCGGGCAAGTGACGTACTCCGTGCGGTTTAGCGAGCCGATCTGGCTCGAGGACCTCATCCGGCTGGTGGAAGAGAGCGCTTCCAGCGAACTCTACAGCCTGCTGAAGCGGCCCGACGAAAAGGCTGTCACGGAACGTGCTTACGAGAATCCCGTGTTTGTCGAAGACCTCGTCCGCAATATCGCCGCCCGCTCGAACGCCGTGCCGGAAATCACGTGGTACCGCGTGGAGGCGGAGAATTTCGAGTCGATCCACAATCACAACGCCTACGCCCTGATCGAACACCGCAAGGAATAATCCGCCCGCCCTGCTTCGCCCATGTTCTACCGCACCGTCGCCGTCTTCATCGTCTTCTTCTGGCTGGCGATGACGGCACTGCTGGTACACCAGGAACTGAGACCCGGTGATTCGGCGCTGCGGGAGTTGCCCGCCGCGCACGTGGTAAAGCTGCTTTTCATGCACCACGAGCGGTCGACCCTGAATATTTACAGCGACAAGCTGCGGCTCGGGCAGCTGGTGGTCGATCCACTGGTGACCGACAACGGGCAGGGCCGAGAACTCAGCTTCCGTGGAGATCTGCAAGTGCTCATCCCCGGGAAAGGAAAGCGCGAGCGGATCTATTGGGAGGGCAAGTTGCAAATGGACAAGCTGCTCACGGTGAAACGCTTTGAATTGAGCGTCATCACCCACACGCCCACCGAGCTCACCTCGCAGGTCGTCATCGTGCCGAGCGAAAATGTAGCACACTACGAATTGCGGGCGGGCAATGGCGCGGTCGAGCGCCAGGACTATACTCTCGATGAGCGCGGCGCGCGGTCCGCATTGGAACAGGTGGGTATCGATCCCTCGCTGCTGCCCATTGCGAAAAAGCAATCACTCGGCTCCGGGCTCGACATCAAGGCACGCCAATCGACGCTGACCGTCCCCGGCGGGCAGATGGATACGTACAAAGTGAGTGTGGAGGCCAACGGTCAGACGCTGCTGGAATGTCACGTAGACCAACTCGGCCGCATCGTGCAGGCAAATACGCTCATCGGCTATTCGCTCGCGCCGGACGCGACCACGCCGTGAGAGAATTTAGCATTTAGGATTTAACATTTAGGAATTTGCCGGTTCCACTCGGACCCGTTCGCCCCAAATGCCAACCGTTCAATTCCGCCTGCTCAATCGCCCGTGATCACCGCTCGAAGCCTCAAGAAGAATTATGGTTCGCTGACGGCGGTGGATGGGATCGATCTGGAAATCCCGAAGGGCGAGTTCTTTGCCTTCCTCGGGCCGAATGCCGCGGGGAAGACGACCACGATCAAAATGCTGACCGGCCTGCTCAAGCCCACGGAGGGCGAGGTCTTCATCGGCGGCTTTGACATGATCAAGGAGCCGAGCAAGGCCAAGGAACTCCTCGCCTACGTCCCGGATTTTCCTTTCGTCTACGAAAAGCTGACGAGCCACGAGTTCATGCAATTCGTCGGCGATGTCTTTCGCGTGGATCGCAAGCTCGCGACTCACCACACGGATGAGCTGTTCGAGAAATTTCATCTCGAGGAATACCGGCACGAGCTGACGGAGAATCTCTCGCACGGCACACGGCAGCGGCTTGTGATCGCCTCCGCGCTGTTGCATGACCCGCAGGTATTCATCATCGACGAGCCGATGGTAGGCCTCGATCCCATGCATGCGCGCATTGTGAAACAGGAACTCCGCGCCCGGGCCAAGGCGGGGATGACGCTCTTCCTTTCCACTCACCAACTGAGCGTGGCCGAGGAAGTGGCGGACCGTGTGGGCATCATTCACCATGGAAAGCTGATCGCCCTCGGCACGGTGCAGGAGCTGCGCTCGCAAGCGCATGAGACTGGGGCGCTGGAAAAGGTATTCCTCTCGCTCATCGACCAGGAAGAAGCGCACCGCGAGAAGACGGCGATGCTGCAGGATGTGGTGAAAGAGAAGTGAAAGGGAAAGTGGGCGCCCGCCGTGCGAACGGAACCAAGTTTGCCTGTCTCACCGGTTGCTCGTAAAATTGCTGTGCCATGAACTCGAGCTCGCTGGCACTGGCCTTCTCCGTTTTAATCTCGGCCATCGCTTGGAGCGACGATGGGGAGCGCCCCGAGGCTGAACGCTGGAAAGCGATCGAGTCACAAATTTTTGCACCCAATACTTCGGAAAAATACGTTGGCCAGGAGGTGATATGCGCGACTGGCAAGACGCTTTCGCGACGTCCCCTCACCGTGCGCTTGAAAAATGGCACCATAATCTCTGTGTCACACCTCAACTCGGCCGATCGGGAATTACTCAGTGAATTTCGTTCCGCTCCCTTCGCCAAGGTCCATGGATGGATCACAGCAATCGATGCCTCGACCCGAACTGTCACAATCAAGGCTTTCAGCGTCGATTTCACGAATCGCGCTCCTCACATCGTTCCCTGCCCCGCTTGCCCCTCTGGTTATCGCGAATTGTAACGACCTCCCTCCATCTCGCACCACCTCCCCCATACCTCTCGATAGGCGGCTTCCATATTTCGCGCGAAACGCGGGGCGTCCATCAGTGGGGATGCCTGCATTTCGGCGCGCATGTTCGCCCGTCGCTCGGCGAGGGTCGGGAGATCGGCGGCCAGGCGGCGGGCGGTGGCGACGAATTCGTCGGCGCTGTGCGTGATGAGGTCGGGCAGGCCAATGGTGGAGAGCAGGCTGAGGCCGGCACGACCTTCGATGGTGTCCCCGACCTGGGTGATCACCGGCACGCCCATCCAGAGCGTTTCGCAGGTAGTGGCCATGCCGTTGTGCGGCAGGGTGTCGAGAGCGAGGTCGATGCGGTGGTAGTGACGCAGATAGGCGCTACGGGAGCCGATGACCGCATACTCGATGCGATCGGACTCGATGCCGTGCTGGCGGAAGAAGTCGGTCACGCGCGACCGGGCGGAACCTTGCGGAGCGAGCAATATGAGGCGTGAGCGCTCCACCGCTTGCAACACGCGGGCGAAGCGGGTGAGCGTGTCTTCGCTGAGCTTCAGGAAATTGTTCAGGCAGCCGAAGGTGACGTGCCCGGCGGAGAGCGCGGGCAGCGCGTTGACGGGGACGTCGTCGAGAAAGGGTTGGTAGCAGCACCAGCTATCGGGGAGGTGGACTGGCTTTTCGGCGATACTGGGGTCGGCAGGTGCGGGCGGGTCGAAATGGCGATCGGTGATGCGATAGTCCATGGCAACGAGCCCGGTGGCGCCGGCGTAGGCGAGCCAGCAGACTAGCACCGGTGCCCGCTTGCGGGCGAAGAGCGGCAGACGGTTGCCGGAGGTGTGCATGGAGAGATCGACGAGGATGTCGATCTCATCGGCTCGGATGGTGGCGGCGAGGTCGGCATCGGAGAGATGACGAACGTCGTGCCAAACATCGACCAACTGGCGCAGGTGCTCGGTGCCTTCATCGGGACGAGCCACGCTGGCGTAGCAATGGATTTCAAACTGACGGTGATCGTGCTCGCGGAAAAGCGGGGCGAGGAAGAAGAGCGTGGCGTGGATGCGAAAGTCCGGCGAGACGTAGCCGATGCGCAGGCGACGGGCGGGATCGCGAGAATTGGTCAGCGGCGGGGGCGACCGATGTGGGTCGGCAAACTGGCGACCCCACTCGCGCTGCGCCTCGGCGAGGGCTTGCCGATCGGCGGAGGGATGGAGTCGGAGGAGGGAGATGAGATTGCTGTGCACGGCGGGTTCACCTGGGAGAAGCCGCACCACCTCGCGGCAGGTGGCGATGGCTTCGTCGAGATGGCCTTGCTCTGCGACGGTGCTGGAGAGATTGCTGAGCACGCGCGGGTCGTGTGGATTGAGTGCGAAGGCGGCGCGGAATTCGGCGACCGCTTCGTCCAGACAGCCTTGCTGATGCAGGGCATTTGCGAGATTAAAGTGGGCCGCGGCGAGGCGCGGGTCGAGCGCGATGGCGCGGCGGTAATGGGCGATGGCTTCGTCGGCGCGATCGAGAGCGAGGCAGGCTTCGCCCAGATCGGAATGAACGGAGGCATTTTGCGGATCCAGGGCCAGAGCCTGCTGGATCAACGAAACGGCGGCAGCGTGCTGACCTGCGGTGTGCGCGAGTACACCAAGCAGATGCAGGGCGCCGGCGTGGTGTGGCAGGACGGCAAGGATCTGGCGGTAGAGGGCCTCGGCCTCGCCCAGCCGGCCGGACTGGTGGTGCTCCATGGCGATCTCAAAGGCGCGCTGGAGGGTGACGGGGGGCATGGAGGGAAGGCGGAAGGCGGCGGGCGGTGACGAAAGGCGTGGGGGGACGGAAGGTGGCGATTGAAATGAGGGAAATTGCAGATGGCAAATTGCAAACGGCAGATGGCGATCGCAAACGGCGAATGGCAAATTGCAAATGACGGATGGCAAATTGCGGATTGAAGATCACAAATCGCAAAATGGGGTTTGCCGCGCGGAACGTTGCCTCTATGTTTCCGCCCCTTTTTCGCTCGTTGGATCGCCTTGCGCCGCGGGGCGGATTCTGGCAGCAGCAGATTGGCCATTTGCGATCTGCTATCTGCCATTTCCCATCACCTTATCCATGTTCACGCTCCTCAAAACCGACCCCTCCACGAAAGCGCGCCGCGGGCGGCTGGTGACAAACCATGGTGTGGTGGAAACGCCCATATTCATGCCCGTGGGAACGCAGGGTTCCGTCAAGGCGGTGTCGCCGAATGAACTGCGTGAAGTCCAGGCGCAGATCATCCTCGGCAATACCTATCACCTTTTCGTCCGACCGGGCATGGAGGTGATGAAACACTTCGGCGGCCTGCACAAGTTCATGGGCTGGAACGGGCCGATCCTCACGGACTCCGGCGGCTTCCAGGTCTTCTCGCTGGCGAAGCTGCGCAAGATCACCGAGGAAGGCGTGCACTTTCAAAATCATCTTGATGGCGCTCCGTGTTTCCTCGGCCCACGCGAAGCGATGGAGATCCAGGCCACGCTGGGCTCGGATATCGCGATGCTCTTCGACGAATGCCCACCCTACCCTTGCGAACGCGATTACGCCGCAAAGAGCCTGGCCCTCACCCTTCGCTGGGCGGCGATGTGCAAGGAAGTGCCCACCCCGGGGATGAAATTTGGCATCGTGCAAGGATCGAGCTACGCGGACCTGCGCCGTGAGAGCGCCGAGGCGCTGGTGGCCTTGGGCTTCGATGGCTACGCGGTGGGCGGGGTGAGCGTGGGAGAACCTGAAGAGGAGATGATGAAGGCGATCGACTCGGCCGAGCCGTACCTGCCGGCGGACCGCCCGCGCTACGCCATGGGGCTCGGCACACCACCGCAGATGGTGGAGATGGTGGCCCGCGGCGTCGATATGTTCGACTGCGTGCTGCCCACGCGCCTGGCCCGCAATGGCACCGCCTTCACCGCCCAAGGCACGCTGAATCTCAAAAATGCCCCGTATACCTACGATCAAGGCCCGATCGAGGAGGGTTGCACCTGCGAAGCCTGCCGCCAATTCACCCGCGGGTACCTCCGCCATCTGGTCAAGGCCGAGGAGATACTTGGGCTGCGGCTTATTTCGCTACATAACCTGCACTTCTATCTGAACCTGATGTCGCGTGTCCGGCAACATATCGAGAACGGCACGTTCGCCGCATTCCGTCAGGATTTCATTTCTAATTACCGGACCCATCGCGAGGTGTAGACTCCCACCCGAATGATGTTGAAATTTTCGAGAAAGTAGCGCGCTCGGAACATCCACGCGCGTCTGGCTCTGCGATAACCTTTATGAGCAAGTGGGCAGGACTTATCGTTCTCCCTGCCCCTCCGGCCCCTTCGCTCGCGAAGCCGAAAACCGACGCACATTCCTATGATCCAATTTCGTACTATGAGCAAATATACTGCATTCCGCTGCCCCGAAGACCTTCTCGAACTCGCCAAAATCAAGGCGAAGAAAGACCGTCGCTCGCTCAGCAACTACATCATTACTCTGATCGAGAAGGATGTGCAGGACGAGGAAGCCGTAACAGACGAAGCGAAAGCGAAGCGCAAGTAGCGTCCGCTTTTTCTCCTGACGTTTTCCCGATAATCCCAGCGGTAGTTCTACGCCCTCACTTATAGGGGGACCAAAACTCCGCGGGCGCCACGTCTGACAAAGACTGAAAGGCGACATCAGATACCTTCGGTGGAGTGTCCACCGAATAGGGGCCGAATGACTGCCCGAAGATATCCGCTCCCAACATGTTGAGCTTGTTCATGCGCTTCAGGTAGGGCTGAAGATCCGAGAACGCAGCGATGTCCCCCTCCTTTTTATTGTTCTCCACCGCGTACTGATCGATCGCGCCGTCGATCATCCTGAGATCATCAATCACCTTGGCGGCTTGAGCTCGCTTGCGAGCACGGATCATATTGGAGGTGGCGATGGCCGCGAGCATGGCGATGATGGCGACCACGATCATGATTTCCAAGAGAGTAAACCCTTGGCGTCGTAAGTGTATCATGGTCTGCATAAGTTTGGATGATAATTATAATAATTATGGTATTTGGAGCATAAGGCGTTCCACGTATCGAGTTCCACAGATTGTCTCTCTGAGAGGAATTGGCTGGTCTCTGTGATTAAAAAAGAATTTCTCACTTCCCCCCGAGCCCAAAACCTTGCCGAATGGGGCCGCTTTCCGTAATCGGAAGACTTCTCCATTCTCTTTTTTGAAAGTCATCGGCTCCATTTCTGCAGCTCGCCGTTTTCTTGCCGCGGCGAAAACACCCATCGTCTTCGTGCCCACCATGGGCGCACTTCACGCAGGCCACGCGGCGCTCATGGATCGCGCCCGCCAACTGGCCGGCCCGAAAGGCAGGGTCGTGGTGAGCATCTTCGTCAATCCGACCCAGTTCGGGCCCAAGGAGGACTTTTCGCGCTATCCCCGTCCCTTTGCCGCGGATCGCAAGCTTTGCGCGGCGCACGGTGTGGATCTCCTCTTTCGTCCAACGGCGCAAGAGATCTATCCCGAGGGCTTTTCCACCTATGTGGAGGAGATGAGCGTCTCCACCCTGCTCTGCGGCGCTTCGCGGCCGGGGCATTTCCGCGGCGTCTGTACGGTGGTGCTCAAGCTCTTCGAGATCATCCGTCCGCAAATCGCGGTGTTCGGCCTCAAGGACTTCCAGCAGTGCGCGGTCATCCGCCGCATGGTTCGCGACCTGCACCTGCCGGTGCGTATCGTGGCCGCCGAGACGGTCCGCGAGCCCGATGGTTTGGCGCTGAGTTCACGCAATCAATACATCTCGCCCGAGGAACGCCAGCAGGCCCCTGTCCTGCGCGCTGCCTTGCTGGCGGCGAAAAAGGCCTGGCAGGCTGGGGAGAAAAGCGCAGCGAAGTTACGCCAGCTCATCGTCCGAAAAATTAAGGGCGCGTCTTTGGCCCGGATCGACTATGTCGAGATTGCCGATGCGGATTCCCTCCAACCCATCAAACATGCCGACCGCAATACCGTCATGGCGCTGGCCGTTTTTTTCGGCCGGACCCGACTTATCGATAACCTCCGTCTCCGATGAACGAGTTTGATTTCATCATCATCGGCTCCGGCATTGCCGGCCTGAGCTTCGCGTTGCAGGCCGCAGCGCATGGCCGGGTGGCCATCGTCACCAAGCGCGCACGAGCGGAATCGAATACCGCGTGGGCGCAGGGTGGTATCGCCAGCGTCACCAGCACGGAGGATTCCTTTGAACTGCACGTGCAGGACACGCTCGAAGCCGGCGCGGGGCTGTGCGACGAGAAGGTCGTGCGCACGATCGTCATGGATGGCCCGGCGCGCATCCGGGAACTGATCGACTTCGGCGTCCACTTCGACGAGCGCGAGCTTCCCGACGGCTCGCACGAGCTCGACCTCGCCCGGGAGGGCGGGCACTCGAAGCGCCGCATCCTCCACGCCCGCGACCTGACCGGCCGCGAAATCGAGGACGCCCTGCTGGCGGCGATCGCGAAACATCCCCAGATCGTAGTCCTGGAAAACCACATGGCCGTGGATCTCATCACCCTCGGAAAGCTGGGGTTCGTGAGTTCCGACCGCTGCCTGGGTGTCTATGTCCTGAATGAAGCGAGCGGCGAAGTCGTGGCCCTGCGTGGCGATCGCGTCGTGCTGGCGACGGGCGGCTGTGGGAAGGTTTACCTTTATACCACGAACCCGGGCATCGCCACCGGCGACGGCGTAGCCATGGCCTGGCGGGCGGGCGCGAAGGTGTCGAACATGGAGTTCATCCAGTTTCACCCCACCTGCCTCTTTCACCCCGAGGCACGCAGCTTCCTCGTCTCGGAAGCTGTGCGCGGTGAAGGCGGGCGTCTCATCGATGGGGAGGGGCGCGAGTTCATGAGCCGGTATCATCCGAAAAAGGAACTGGCCCCGCGCGATATTGTGGCCCGCGCGATCGACGCCGAGATGAAGCGCACCGGTGCCCGCTGTGTCTACCTCGACATCAGCCACAAACCGGCAGACTTCATTCGCGGCCGCTTCCCGAACATCCACGAGAACTGCCTGCGCTACGGCATCGACATTACCAAGGACCCGATCCCGGTCGTGCCTGCTGCCCACTACCAATGCGGCGGCGTGCTCACGGATGAAAACGGCGCCTCCAGCCTGGAGGGTCTCTACGCCATCGGCGAGGTCGCCTGCACGGGCCTGCATGGCGCCAACCGCCTGGCCAGCAACTCCTTGCTCGAGGCCTGCGTCCTCGCCCATCGCTGCTGCGAAACGATCGTCAGCCGTCCCAAGCCGGACAACGCAGCGTGGGGCACCGAGCTTCCACCGTGGAAAAGCGGTGATGCCGTGAACGTCGACGAACTGGTCGTGATCTACCACAACTGGGACGAAATCCGCCGCCTGATGTGGGACTATGTGGGAATCGTCCGCACCACCAAGCGCCTCCAGCGAGCGGCAACCCGCCTCCGGAATCTGGAGCGGGAGATCCAGGAGTTCTACTGGAACTTCAGAATTACCACAGATTTACTGGAACTCCGTAATCTTGCGACCGTGGCCGGTCTCATCGTGGATAGCGCCCTGCTGCGGAAAGAGAGCCGTGGTCTCCATTATACTCTGGATTTCCCGGAAACTGATCCGGCATGCCGCCATGCCACGGTCCTGAAGCGATCCTGATTACACAGTCCTCTCACGGCTGTTGGCATATTCGATGCTAAAATAGTTCCGTAGCAACACGAACCTGACAATTCCCCGCCGTTGCAAGCCCAACTGTGACCAATATACGACAGTTGCCCAGAAATTTCGACTTTACGAATGGCGGGTTCTCTCTTATAAACCAGCCCGAATTCCCGCACATGAAGCTTCGCCCCCTGGCCAAACTCATCTTTAGCGCAGTCCTTGCCGTGGGGTTCGTGGGTGGCATCGGTCAAGCCCAAGCTCAGTCGCCCTACCAGGCAAGCGCCGACTTTACCAAGTACGCGATGAAGCTCCGCGAGAGCGCCATCCTGCACATGGAGCCGCAGGTGGTAATTCCCACCACGTCCCGTACGCTCAGTGTGTCGGGCAAATACCCGTGGAAAACCGGTATCGTCACGACTATTTTCTGGGTCGGCGAACCGGCTGGCGGCAACAACCCGGTCCACAATTTCAGCAGTTCCTGGGACTTGAACTGGGAGCAGAGCTACGGTGGTTACGACAACCCGAACCCGGCCTCCCGCCGCAATTTCATCCCGGCGAACTTCGTCCCCCGGCAGAACCCCTTTTACGTCGCCCTCCCCTATAACGACGTGACCCACGGCACGACCAAGCCCGAGTCCAAAGTCGTTATCCCGTGGTTCAAGGACGCGTTTGTCCAGGAAGGCACGTCCGTCTGCCACGATCGGTGGATCTGCATCCGCAACAGCTCAGGCAAGGTCTGCTATGCACAGTGGAGCGACTGCGGCCCGTTCCGCACGGATCACTGGCAATACGTCTTCGGCAACGAAAAGCCGCGCCCCAACCTGAACGGTGGTGCCGGCCTCGACGTCTCTCCCGCCGTCCGCGACTTCCTGCAGCTCGGCAGCACCGACGTCACCGACTGGAAGTTTGTGGAAGTCTCCGACATACCGAGCGGCCCATGGGCGCTTTACGGTGAGAACAACCACCTCGTCCAAAATGCCCGCCGTGGCCAGACGCGCGTGGTCAGCAATGCACCGATTCCTTCATCGCCATCACGTTCCGTCCCGCCGCCCCCGGCCAACGCGCCCGGGCCTGCTCCCACGGCCCCGCCGCCAGTGCAGAAAGCCGAGGGGCCGACGATTATCATTCACCAGGCGCAATAAGACGCGTCCCGCTGGCATCTCTGTGCGTCAAGTTTGGGTGACCGCCAAAGTCCTTGGTGGACTGTCACTAGTTCTGCTCATGGAGTTGCCGTCTACGTTCTACTTGTGGCGTGGGTAGGAAGCGGCTGGCACAACCAGTAAATCCCAGGAATTTGGACGCAGCTGGTGCGGAGTCCCGCTGGACAGCGGGCGCATGGATTTCGCACACTGCGCGCCATCACCATGCCGCGCGGTATTTTCGTTTCATTTGAAGGCAGCGAAGGCTGCGGCAAGTCCACCCAGATCCGGCTGCTGGCCGACCGCTTGAAGGCTCTCGGACACGAGGTCTTGCTCACCCGGGAGCCCTGCGGCACGGAGATCGGCGAGCAATTGCGCCACCTCCTCCAGTTCTCTAAGGCCGGCCACCGCATGGCTTCCGAGACCGAGCTGCTCCTTTTTACCGCCAGCCGCGCCCAACTCGTGCGCGAGGTCATTGCCCCCGCACTGGACGCCGGCACCATGGTCCTGGCCGATCGCTTCCTCGATTCCACCACGGTCTACCAAGGCGTCGCCCGCAAGCTCGACCAGACCGAGGTCGCCGCCATCAATCGTTTCGCCGTCGGCGGAACATTGCCGGATGTCACCTTCGTCCTCGACCTCGACCCCGTCATCGCCCGCGAGCGCATGAAGCACCGCCCGGCACCTGCCGGCGCCCCAGACCGCATGGAAAGCCAGCCCGCCGCTTTCTTCGAAGCCGTCCGAGCCGGCTACCTCAAGCTCGCCGAAGAACACCCGAAACGAGTCCGCCTCCTCAACGCTGCCGGAACCTTGGAAGACCTCTCGAACCGAATCTGGCAGGAGCTATCCCCCCACTTAAGCGCCCCCAAATCCTAAATCCTAAATCCTAAATCTTAGATTTTAGACCCCTCCATGCCCTTCACCGCTGACGAAGCCTACTCGCTGATCCAAAGCGCCCACGCGCACAACCGCCTCCACCACGCCTATCTCATTACGGGGCCGGTCGGCAGCGGCAAGCGTGCATTGGCCAATCGCATCAGCTCCCTGCTCGTCGGCAAAAAACTGGAAAAC
>JBGGMZ010000468.1:0-11035 GCA_041287745.1 Chthoniobacter sp.
AGCGTCACGCGGAAGAATCGCTGCGGCAGAGCCAGGAGCAGTTTCAGCAGATTGCGGAAAACATCGACGACTTCATCGTGCTGCTCGATGCGCAGAACCATTGCCTCTACGCGAATCCGACTTTTCGCCAGTTACTGGGCAAGAGTGAGCACACGCTGGGATTTAATATCCTCGCGGACGTGCATCCGGATGACCGCAGTCGTTTTCGGGATTTCCTCGCCCAAGCCACGAAGGTCGCTGCCGCGAGGGACATCGAATATCGCGTTCTCCTGCCGGGAAAGATCGTGCGCCATCTCGAGGCATGCGTGAGCTTTCCCCACCACACTCGCCAGGACGCTCCTGTCATGCTGCTCGCGGGCCGCGATGTGACGGAGCGCAAGGAAGCGGAAAATAAGCTGCGCGAGCAGGCCTCGCTGCTCGAGAAAGCGCGCGATGCCATCTGCGTGGTGGATCTGCAGTTTGCGATCACGCACTGGAATGCGAGCGCGGAACGTATCTTCGGGCATACCGCCGCCGCCGTCATGGGCTGCAGCTTGCGGGATCTGCTCTTCACCAGGGACCTCAGCCATTTTGATACCGCCTTTGCCCTGACCCTGGCGCGAGGCGAATGGCAGGGGGAACTCCGGCTGACGCGTGAGGACGGCCGGGAGGTCGTGGTAGACAGCTCGTGGACATTGGTCACCGACAATGACGGCAGAGCCAAATCCATCCTCTGCATCAATACCGATGTCACGAATCGCAAGCACCTCGAACAAGAACTGCAGCGGGCCCAACGCATCGAGAGTCTCGGCATGCTGGCGGGTGGCATCGCGCACGACCTGAACAATGTGCTTTCCCCGATCCTGATGTCGGTAGGGCTGCTGCGCACATTTTCCACGAGCGCGGACCACAAGACGGTGCTTGATACCGTGGAAGCCAGCGCGACCCACGGCTCGGAACTCGTCCGCCAGATCCTGCTCTTCGCGCGGGGCGGCGAGGGACAGCGGACGAAGTTGCATATGGGAGAATTCCTCGGCGAGCTCAAGGGCTTCCTCGAGGCCGCATTGCGCCGCGGAATCGATCTGCGTATCGAGCATGAAAACGACGTCTGGCCTGTCTCTGCCGATGCCACTCAGCTCAAGCAGGTGCTCATGAACCTGTGTGTAAATGCCCGCGACGCCATGCCACACGGTGGCGGCGTGCGCATCGTCGCGGCCAATGTCGATGTCCGCCCCGATGCGCGGCATGGTTTTCACGGCGAGATCGCTGCCGGCCCGTACGTGCGGCTCAGCGTAGCGGATACAGGGACAGGCATCCCCCCTGAGGTCCTGGAGAAAATCTTCGATCCCTTCTTCACGACGAAAGAACTCGGCAAGGGCACGGGGCTGGGTCTCTCGACGATTGCCGGCATCGTGCAGAATCACGACGGCGCCATTGATGTCGAAAGCAGTCCCAGCCAGGGCACGACATTTCACATCTACCTCCCGGCGATTCAGTCGCCGGATCGGCCGGCGCACTCAGCTCCCACCGAAAACCTGCCAGAAGGTTCGGGCGAAGTGATCCTCGTCATCGACGATGACGCCGGCATTCGCCTGGTCACCGAAAGAATGCTGGCCAGCTACGGCTATGAAGTCATCACGGCGTGCGACGGAGAAAGCGGTCTGAACGAATTCCGCCGGCAGCGCGACCGCATTCGAGTGGTGATCTGCGACCAGATGATGCCCGGCATGAGCGGCGCCGAGGTGCTGGCGCAGATTCATCGCGAAGCGCCAACGCTTCCGTTGATCGCGGTCAGTGGACTGATGGAAGAGTTGAAGGTCCCCGGCGCCGAAGGCGCAGTCACGCTCCTGCGCAAACCGACCGAGTCGCAAGCGCTGCTCAGCGTGGTTCGCAGCCGATTGGAGAGAGCCGCCACGGAAGCGGCGGCAGGTCGCTAGCAAAGCTCTCGCCGCAAGCGGAGCAGCGCCCCGCTTTCACAGAGAAAATCCCCCTTTGGAGGCCCCTAAGAGAATGCCTCACAGAAGGTTTTGCTAGTCCGGCGTGATTTGTCAGGATTTTGCCGTAGATTCCTGAATCCCGCCCAGCACCCAGTGAGCTCCATCTATCGCACTCCCTTTCAACGACTTACCCGCCGAGCATCGGCGACTTTGGCTCTCGGCGGACTCATCATCGGGGGGGCTCTGACTGGCTCTGCGGCCGAATCGAGCGACAAAAAGCCCAAAACCTACGACCTTCCCACCGGATCGGATCGCACCGGGATGGCCATCTATCAGAAGATGTGCGCTTCGTGCCACGGGGACAAGGGCCAGGGTGTACCGGATGAGTATGACGAGCCGCTGCATGGTAATCGCTCGCTCGTGTCGCTGACCAAGCGGATCTCCAAGACAATGCCCGACGACAACGTGGGCGCTTGCGTGGGCGACGATGCGACCAAGGTGGCGGCCTACATTTACGAGACTTTCTATTCACCCCAAGCGCAGGCGCGGCTGCATCCGCCGGAGTTCGATCTCTCGCGGATGACCATCGCCCAATACCGCACCACGGTGGCGGATCTGCTCGGGCGTTTCCGTCCCGGCTTCGACAGGCCGCCCGGCACGGCGCGCGGCCTGAAGGCGCACTACTCGGGCCTCCAACTTGAGAAACCGCCGGAACCGGACCCAAACCAGCCCGAAGTCAAACCGGAGGAAAAGGCGGCAGCCAAGAAGGACGACGACAAGAAGAAGAAAGATCGGCCAAAGGTGCAGTTCGATCGCGTGGATCCACAGGTGACCTTCCACTTCGACACTCACAGCCCGGATCCGGAGAAGATGGCGCCGGATGAATTTTCCGTCCGTTGGGATGGCTCGATCATCGCGGAAGAGACGGGCACGTATGAATTCATCCTGAAGAGCGAGAACGGCGTGCGCCTCGCCGTGAACGACATGAAGAATCTGCTGGTGGATGCGTGGGTGAGCAGCGGACCCGATGTGCGCGAGGAAAAGCGCAGCGTCTTCCTGCTCGGCGGGCGCTCGTATTCCATCTCGCTCGAGTTCTTCAAGTTCAAGGACAAGACGGCCTCGATCGAACTCCAGTGGAAGACACCGCACGGCGTGGTGGAGACGATCCCGCAGCAGTGCCTGTCCCCGGATCGCCTGCGCGAAACGGTGGTCGTGAAGACGAATTTTCCCGCAGATGACCGCAGCGTAGGCTACGAGCGCGGCACAGGTGTCTCAAAGGAATGGGACGGCGCCACGACGGACGCGGCCATCGAGGTGGCCGAGCACGTGGACGCGCATCTCGACGAGCTTTCCGGCTCGAAATCCGGCACGCCAGATCGCGTGGACAAGCTGAAGCAATTCTCACGGAAGTTCGCCGAGGGGGCGTTCCGCCGCCCGATTAGCGATGAAGATTACAAGCACTTCATCGAGCATCAGTTCGAAGTCGCGAAGACGCCCGAGATCGCAGTGAAGCGGGTGGTGCTCTACACGCTCAAGTCGCCCCGCTTCCTCTACCCGGAAATCCCGAATGGCGGGCAACCCGATGGCTACGACATCGCCGCGCGTCTTGCGCTGAGCCTGTGGGATTCGCTGCCCGACGTGACGCTGCTCCGCGCCGCTGCGGAGAACAAGCTGCAGACCCACGACCAAATCGCCGCGCAAGCGTATCGCATGCTGGGCGATCCGCGCACGAAGGCCAAGGTGCACGGCTTTTTCCACTACTGGCTGGAACTGGAGCGGGCCGAGGGCATCCAGAAGGATCCGAAGTCGTTCCCGGAATTCGACGCGCAAGTGCTCGCCGATCTGCGGACGTCGCTCTTCGAGTTCCTGGATCAGGTCGTGTGGAGCGACAAGTCGGACTACCGCGAGTTGCTCCAGGCCAATTACCTGCTGCTCAACCCGCGCCTCGCCAAGCTCTACGGCAAGAGCATCGAGGGCGACGGCTTCCAGCGCGTGGACTTCGATGCGAAGCAGCGCGCGGGCGTGGTGACGCACCCCTATCTCCTCGCCGCCTTTGCCTCCAGCAAGCAGACCTCGCCCATTCATCGCGGTGTCTTCCTCACCCGCACCATCGTGGGCATGACGCTCAAGCCACCGCCAATGGCTGTCGCGTTTGAAGATGCGAAGTTCGACGCGCACCTCACCATGCGCGAGAAGATCACCGAGCTGACCAAGAACACGAATTGCATGGGCTGCCACGGCACGATCAATCCGCTCGGCTTCAGCCTGGAGAATTACGACGCGATCGGCCGCTGGCGCACGCAGGACAACAACAAGCCGGTCAATGCGGTGAGTGATTTCGCGACCGACGAGGGGGACACGGTGCATCTCACCGGCGCGCGCGACCTGGTGAAATTCGCCGCGGAAAACGCCAGCGGGCATCGCGCGTTCATCCACCTGCTCTTCCAATATTCCGTGAAGCAGGCGGTGAATGTCTACGGGCCGGATGAGCTCGAAGACCTGCGCCAGTCTTTCACCAAGTCCGGCTTTAACATCCGCAAGCTCGTCTCCGAGATTGCCATCGTCGCGGCCACGCGCGGCCTGCCCGAGCCGGAAGCCAAAGCAGCCGCCCAGAAGACCGAGCCATCCACAACGCAAGTCGCGCAGGAAGCCAAACCCGCCACCGCCCCGAAACCACTATGAGCATTCTGAATCGCCGCCAATTTCTCCGCCGTCTCGGCGTGTCTTCCGCCGCGCTGCCTTTCCTCGCCGGGCTGCCCAGCCTGCGCGGTGCCGCGACTCCGCAGAAGCGCCAGCGGATGATCATCATGTTTTCCCCGAACGGCACGTTGCCGGCTGATTTCTGGCCCGATCAGGTGGGCGACCAGCTCGTGCTCAAGCCCATCATGGAGCCGCTCGAGCCCTTCAAGGATCGCATGCTCGTGGTCAATGGCGTCTACAACAAGATCCGGGGCGACGGCGACAGCCACATGCGCGGCATGAGCTGCCTGCTCACGGCGAATGAACTCCTGCCCGGCAACATCCGCGGCGGCGGCGGGAGCCCGGCCGGCTGGGCGGGCAGCATCTCCATCGACCAGGAGATCAAGAATTTCCTCCAGGCAAACGAGGCCACGCGCACGCGGTTCGGTTCGCTGGAATTTGGCGTGGCCGTGCCCGATCGCGCCGACCCTTGGACGCGCATGAGCTACGCGGGTGCGAACCAGCCCGTCGCGCCGATCGACAATCCTTACCAGATGTTCGGCAAGCTCTACGGCCGCATGAAGGACCGTGACAATCTCGTGAGCGTGCTCGACGACGTGAAGGAAGATCTCACCCGCGTCTCGGCCAAGCTCAGCGCGCGAGACAAGGCGCTGCTCGACCAACACGTGACCATCGTGCGCAACCTCGAGCAGGAGCTGAAGCACAACGATGCCGACACGAAGATGGCGCACCCGATGCCCGAGCTGGATCCCAGTGTCGAGCTCGTGAACGACAACACGCCGCAGATCAGCCGCATGCAGATCGACCTGCTCGTAAACTCGCTCTCCAACGACATGACCCGCGTGGCCACGCTGCAGTACATGCGTTCCGTGGGCCAGGCGCAGATGCGCTGGCTGGGCATTCAGGAAGGTCACCACTCCCTCTCCCACGAGCCGGACAACAACCAGGACGCCTACGGCAAGCTGAAGAAGATCAACACTTGGTTTGCCGGCGAGCTGGCCTATCTGGCCAAGCGCCTCTCCGAAACGCCCGAGCCTAGCGGCGAAGGCAGCATGCTCGACCACACGCTCATCGTCTGGACTAACGAACTCGGCAAAGGCAACAGCCACACGCTGGACAATATCCCGTGCGTCATCATCGGCGGCGCCCCTGGCGTGAAGACCGGTCGCAGCCTCAAGCTGGAGAAAGTGCCGCACAACCGCCTTTGGATGGCCCTCGCCCACACCATGGGCCACGACCAGCTTCAGACCTTCGGCAAAGCCGAGCTCTGCGAAGGCGGCGCGCTGAGCCTGGCGTAAAGCCGGGCATCGTGCCTCGACTGCGCGGGTGCTGTAGCCGGGGTCAATGACCCCGGACCGGCCTCAACTGAGACCGGCCACAGCTACGGCTTGGCCGGGACCGCTGGCGTTGCGACAGGCGCATGCGCCATCGCGTCGTCGGGCAGGTGCACCGTGTGCATGACGCGATCCAGTTCGGCGGCTTCCGACTCCCACTGGTTCTGGAATGTCCAGGCCATCAACTGGATCGAGCCTTCCTTTCCGGAATGCACGTAGCAGTGGTAGGCGAAGGGAAGATTATCCACCTTGCAGCGCGCGGTGAAGCCGATCCAGGTTCTGCCATCGATCGTCGCAGTCTCATTGTCGCTAAGAGAGAGCTCGGTGCCGATGGTTTCGAAACGCTTGCGGGCAAAGTTGACCAGGGGCTCGTTTGAGCCGAGGTCGGCTTTTTCCGCAATGATTCCTACGTAGCCGCTGCGATCGGTGAGAATGGCGTCGAAGGTGCCTTGATCGCGTTTCACCGACCAGCCGACGGGTTTCTCAATCGTGAACGGAATCACCTTGCCGGTGATAGTCTCCACCTTCTGTGCCTGTTCCGAACGTTCGCGCGCATTATTGAGGCCCTTCGCGAAACCTTTGCTGAAACCCGTAACAACGGCCACTCCCAAGGCGACGCCCATGAGCACGATGAGCAGGCCGCTGATCGATCCCATGACGATCCATGCGGTGGTCCGCCTGGTGAAAGCCATGATGATCGACACGACGCCGAAAACCCCGACGCCCACAATCAGCAGCAGACCAACCACGAAGCCGATCAAATAACCGACACGTTGCGCCGGGTCCGTCGGTATGGCAGCCAGGACAGGTATCCACGATGAGCACATCATTGAGTCCAACATAAGGGCCGGGAGATTGAACGGAACCGGAACCGAAGGCGAGCTTTAGAGCGTCTCCCGAAAGCAAATTTTTCGCGCACCTGCCTCAAGATTCGCCCGGCCCCCCGAAACAAAGAAAACGCCGCCAGTTTCCCGGCGGCGCCTCTTTTGTAGGGAATTCTAAAAGTGTTGCTTAGTAGGCAGCCTGCACGCCCTTGATCGAGCGCTTCGGCATCCACGGCATGAGCGAGCGGAGCTTCTCACCCGTCTTCTCGATGCCATGCTTCTCGCCCTTCTTGAGTAGAGCGTTGTACTTCTTGTAGCCGCCCTTGTATTCCTTGATCCAATCCTTGGCGAACTTGCCGGATTGAATGTCCTTGAGGGCCGCCTTCATGCGCTTCTTCACGCCGGCGTCGATGATCTTCGGACCGACGCTCACATCGCCCCACTTGGCCGTCTCGGAGATCGAGAAACGCATGCCCGCGATACCCTTCTCATTCATCAGGTCGACGATGAGCTTGAGCTCGTGGAGGCACTCGAAGTAGGCCATCTCGGGCGAGTAGCCCGCCTCGACAAGCACCTCGAAGCCAGTCTGAACCAGCGCTGCAGTGCCGCCGCAGAGGACGGTCTGCTCACCGAAAAGATCGGTCTCGGTCTCTTCCTTGAAGTCGGTCTCGATGACGCCGGCGCGGGTACCACCCACGCCCTTGGCCCACGCGAGGGCGATCTTCTTGGCTTCCTTGCCACCTTGATACACGGCGATGAGGGCGGGCACGCCCTTGCCTTCGGTGTATTGACGGCGAACGATGTGGCCCGGGCCCTTCGGCGCGACCATGATGACGTTCACGTCTTTCGGCGGGATGATGGTCTTGAAGTGGATGGCGAAGCCGTGACTGAAGAGGAGGGTCTTGCCCTTGGTCAGGTTGGGCTTTATCTCCTTCTCGAAAGAGGCGGCCTGCTTGGTGTCGGGCAGCGCGACGAAGATGACGTCGGCCCGCTTCACCGCTTCACCGGTCTCGTAGACTTCAAAGCCCTTTTCCTTGGCGACCGGAATGGACTTGGAGCCCTTGTAGAGGCCGATGATGACCTTGGCGCCGGATTCCTTGAGGTTCAGCGCGTGGGCGTGGCCTTGGGAACCGAAGCCGAGTACGGCCAGGGTCTTGCCCTTGAAGATGGAGAGATCAGCGTCTTTGTCGGTGTAAACTTTAGGCATTGGGAGATAGAGGTTCGAGGTTCTAGAAAAGAGGTTTTAGTTGGGTTTGCGGGCCAGGGCGACGCGACCGGTGCGCGAGAGCTCGGAGATACCGAACTTGCCCATGAGCATGAGAAATTTGTCGATCTTGGATTCGTTGCCGGTGACTTCGATGCCGAGCACTTCGTGCTGCACGTCCACGATCTTCGCGCGGAAGATATCGCAGAGCTGCATGACTTCGGTGCGGTTGGCGGGCGTGACGGTGACGCGCATGAGCAGGAGCTCACGCTCGACGACTTCGTCGTCGTGGAAATCGTCAATGTGAATGACATCGACCAGCTTGTTCAACTGCTTGGTCACTTGCTCGAGGACGGTGTCATCGCCGTTGACGACGATCGTCATCCGTGAGGTGGATGGATCGAGCGTAGGGCCGACATTCAACGTATCAATATTGAAGCCGCGCCCACTGAACATTCCGGCGATGCGCGTAAGCACGCCGAATTTGTTTTCGACGAGAACGGATATCGTGTGGCGCATAATTAAGGGGCGCGGAGTCTCGACGGGGTCTGGCTATTCGTCAAACTTAAAGTTGACGCCCGGCATTGGGCGGGATGCACTGCCCCTTCACCCCATTTTCGCCCATGCAACTCGGTCTCTACATCGACATCAAACACGGCTCCGTCCTCCCGAACGATCAGTTCGACTTCATCGAGGAGAACGTCCAGACCCTGCTCGTACCCGAGGCGGACGAGGCGGCCTTCCGCGAGCGGCTGGCCATCGTGAAGGATTTGGGCCGTCCCGTGACGGCGGCGAATCGCCTTTTGCCGCCGGACCTGAAGCCGATCGGCCCGGAGGTGAACGAAGCGCGCCTGCAGAAGTGGGGCGAGAATGTCTTCCGCCGCGCGGAAGAAGTGGGCGTGAAGAAGATCGTCTGGGGCAGCGGCGTGGCCCGGCGCGTGCCGGAAGGTTTTTCCAAGGCGCAGGCACGGGAGCAATTCATCAAGGCAGCAGCCAGCTACGCCCCGCTGGCGGAGCGTCATGGCGTGATCATCGTGATCGAGCCGGTCTGCCGCGTGGACTCGAATTTCATCATGTCCCTCGCCGAAGGCGCGGACATCGTGCACAGCGTGGGCCATCCCAACGTGCAGTTGCTGGCGGACAATTTTCATATGGATATCGAAGGCGAGGCGCCGAGCGAGATCGAGCGGTTCGCCAATATTCTGGAGCATGTGCATGTCTCGGAAATCAAAGGTCGCGCCATTCCCGGCACGACGGATTACGATCTGCGCCCGTATCTGCGCGCCCTGAAGAAGGCCGGCTACAACAAGACGCTGGCCATCGAGCCCGAGTGGAAGGACGTGAATACCGATCCAGCCAAGGCGCTCGCCGCGCTCCGCCAGCAGATGGCGGATGCGGGGCTGAACTAGCCCTGCGCAGGCGCGAGCCTGCTACTATTTTTACCACGAAGGCACGAAGGAAGAGAGAGGTGCGGGCCCTTGGTTCGAACTCCTCTGTGCCCTCGGTGTCTCTGTGGTTCATTTTCTCGAGGATGTGGATAACCACAGAGAACACAGAGACGGAAAGTCCCCGATCTTCCCTCCCCTTCGTGTCTTCGTGTCTTCGTGGTGAGCCTTGCCCCGCACCGCTACAGCGTTTGCTTACGGCGACGCTTTCAACGTCACTACGGCGAGGCGCTGGTCGGTGTGCCACGGGTCGCCCCCGCCATTTTTACCTTCGGCTTGTGGCTGGAAGTCGGTCTTCCAGTCGAGCGATTCCACCCGACCGGTTCGCTGGAGATCGGCCACGAGGCTGTCGCGCTCCACGTCGATTTCGGCGGCGATGTGGTGGGTGATCTGCCCCGTGGTGTGGCTGAAGCCCACGCTGCGGTCAAACGTCACGGCGCCGATCCAGCACGGGCGGCCTTGATTATCGAGCGGCGGCGCTTTCCAGAACCGCACATGGTGTCGCTCACGCGGGTCGTGCCCGGCGGGCTTTTCGAAGGCGAGGTCCTCCTTGCGTCCGTAGAGGAAGAGATTGCTGACCGGCGCCGCCAAATAGGGGCGATGGAAGATCGTGCATTCGGCGATGTGCAAGCTACTGCGGAAGGAAAGGGCATCCGCGGGGTACCAGCCCGCCGAAGTCATCGCCACCCACACATCGCGTTCCTGCCCGATGATCGAGAGATTGATCGGATCACCGGGAATGTGCGAGCCGGTCTCCGTGCGGGTCGGCGCATCGATCAAAGCCGGGTGCTTCGCCTCGTGCCGCTTCCACCATATGGGCAACGCGAGATAGGCGGCGACGAGCCACAAGGCGAGTGCGAGAATTACCCAATTTCCGAAGCGCTCGAGGAATCGGGTCAATGGGCGCGGCATGGCAATGACATAAGTTCGATCAGCATTTTCGAGTTCGACTGATCAGAAAACGCCAACGGCGTTTAATCATCCAGCCTAGGGTTGCGAGGCACGAGCTACCATAGGTCCAAATATACCACAGCGGCCAACCCTGAAAGGGTTGTATCCTCTGCATCGCTGGTTCTTCTGATTCAACCCTTTCAGGGTTGGCTCGCTTTGGGGTGACTACCCAAGATAGTCGCTCCTTCGTCGCTCTAACCCTGGGCTGTATGATTGAACGCCGTCGGCGTTCTTCGCCTTACAAATCCAGCAGCAGCCGCGCGGGATTCTCGATGCAATCCTTGATCCGCACGAGGAAGGTCACGGCTTCCTTGCCATCGACCACGCGGTGATCGTAGCTCAGCGCGAGATACATCATCGGGCGGATGACGACCTGGCCTTTCTCGGCGATCGGGCGCTCCTGGATCTTGTGCATGCCGAGGATGCCGGACTGCGGCGGATTCAGGATCGGCGTGCTGAGCAGCGAGCCGTAGATGCCGCCGTTGCTGATGGTGAAGACACCGCCCTGCAGGTCCTCGATCTTGATTTTGCCCTCGCGTGCCTTGACGGCGTAATTGGCGAGATCGCGCTCGATATCCGCAAAGGACTTCTGGTCCGCATCGCGGATGACCGGCACGACGAGGCCGCGCTCGGTGCCCACGGCCACGCCGACATCGAAGTA
>JBGGMZ010000469.1:0-16669 GCA_041287745.1 Chthoniobacter sp.
CTCGAGCCCTCGTGAAATGACTGCCATAATTAGTGGTGCTGATTGGTTGGTTGAGAACTGCCGCTTGCGGTCGACGGGTCAGCGCCGCCGCGCGGATTCAAAAGAGATTCTCCATGCTACGCCTGCGCTTCAAGTGCGAACGCGTGAAATCTCAATTTGCTCCGATCCAGCGCAGACCAAGCTGGAGCCAGAAGGGAATCGTAAGCAGGCCAAAGGCAGAGGTATAGAGGATGATCCGCAACGCCGCCGCGGGGTCGCCTCCGTAGTGCTTGGCGAGAATGACGGGGATCATGCCGCAGGGCATGGCCGCCTGGATGACCATGACGCGGCGCAACTCGATGGGGCAAGGAAGCCATCGCGCGATGGCCAGCGCAAGGGCCAGCATGAGCACCGGCAGCGCACCGAGGCGTAGCAGGCACGCGCCAAACGTGGTGAGACCGCGGCTGCCGCTGGAGAGATCGCGCATGTGATCGGCAAAAGTGGCACCGGTGAGGATGACGCCGAGCGGAATGGCCGTGGCACCGAGGCTGTGCATAGCCGTCATTACGACGGCGGGCATCCAAGCGCGCGCGCCGGCGAAATGCAGGATGGCCGCACAGATGATGGCAATGACGGGACCGTTCAGAATCTTGCGCCAGCCCTCTCCCCGGCTTCCACCGGAGATGACCATGATGCCTACGGTCCAGAGCGCGACTTCCACCCCGACATTGTGAACGAAAAGCACGCCGCTCGTCTCCGAGCCGAAGCGCGCCTGCGCGATGGGCAGCGCGAGGTAACCGTAATTATAGATGCCGGTAGTGAAGGCAAAGGTGCGCCGTTGCCGCGGCTCGGTCGTGCGGAAGAGCGGCGCGGCGAAATACGAGACCGCGTAGCCGAGCACGACGGTGGTGAACCCGACGACCGGCGCGAGGAGGAGGTTGCCCGCCTTTTCCATGGCCGGGTTCCCGAGGATGGTATCGAGAATGAGGCACGGGTAGAGCAGGTTGACGATGACGCGCAGCAGACTCGCGTCCGCCTCCTCGGTGAGCCAACCGATGCGCCGAATGATCCAGCCCGTGGCGATGATCAGGAAAACTGGAGCGACCGCGGCAAGGAGAGGAAGATAATCGGACACGAATGGAGAAGAAGCTGGATGATCCATCATCAGCATCCTGCCCCACAGACGTCCAGCGCGACGGTGGGGAGGTCACTGGGGATCGTTCCTTCCCTAGGATGGAAAAGCGGGAACGGGCGTGGCGTTGGGCTTCACGAAATCCGGCTTCCCCTCACCCTTGTCGGTTTTCTTGTTCTTGTTTTTCTCCTGGCCGAGCACTGGGTATTCCTTACTCAGGACGGCAATCTCGAGTTCAGTCAAACCATAGGGAATGGTGATGACGCCATCGTTGATGGGCTTGTCGATGAGCATGGCGATGACGAGGCGGGAGTGGGCCTTGGTGCCCAGGATCGCCACCACCGTCTGGCCGCGCTTTTCCGTGCTCATCACGCCGAGCGACAGACGTCCGCCTTCGTCCAACTTAAACGAGCATCCCCATGTGCCATTCGCAGCCTGGAAAGGATAGATGGCCTTGAACATCCGCTCGTTGATCGACGGGATCTTCTCGATGAAAATGTCCCGCGACGGATTGTCGAGGTGGAGAGGACTGGAAAATCTCTCCGTGTCCTGAGCGTTGGCCTGGACGTGAAAACGGATCGTCACCTTCGGTTTGTCGCCCATGCCGAGGCAGAAGATGGCGAGCAGCGCGCACAGGAGGGAAATTTTTGACTTCATCGCAGTGGAAAATCTGGCGGCAAGGGAACCCATTTGCCAACCATGCAGCGTCCCGCTAAAGGAGGGCGATGAAATTCCGCGCCCCGATCTTCCTATTTACCATGGCTTTACCCCTCGCCCTCGTGGCCGCGGAAGAGAAACCAAATACAACGCCCGCGCCCTCGATCTTGAAGCGCTGGATGAAGACCCTGCATCTCTCGAAGGATCAGACCAACACGACAGCGACCGGTTTCAAGGGACTGGAGATCGGCCTGCAAGCGGATCCTGCTCAGATCAAAGTGTCCGAGGTGAAGCAGATCAAGGTGGCCGTGACGCTGGCCAATCGCGGCAGCAAAATCGCGCAGCTCGAATTCCCCACCTCGCAGCGGATCGAGGTGCTGGTGAAATCAAAGGAAGGCAAAACCATCGAACAATGGTCGGAAGACCAGGCGTTTACCAATGAGCCCACGATGGTGACGATCAATCCCAACGAGCGCCTCGAGTATTCCGTAAGCGTCGCGACGCGCGACATGGTGGCCGACCAGACTTACACGGTCGAAGCGTTCTTCCCCAATTTTGACCAGTTGCGGAAATCGATCACGGTCACGGCCGTCAGCGCCACGCAGCCATCGACCCCAAAAGCGGAGGGCGCTAAGACGGAAGGCGGCTCTACGCCGGCCCCGACCACGCCCAAGCCGAAGAAGAAAGTGAAGCTGTAAGCCGCACTCGGCTCGAACCGACAGAAGATCGACAGGACCGGCACCGATAGGTAGACGACTTTCGCGGAAGCGACGGCGCGATTCCCTCCAGTCGGCCTTGAATGGCCTGGCTAACGGCAGGGCATCGCTCCGCGATACGAGCCAAGCTCGATCGCGGAGACGCCGATGAACCGATGCTTACTCTTGTTTAAGAGCGGTGCTCGAATCCTCCGCTGGTTCCGCCGCGGACGACGGAGCCTGCGCTGTGGAGACGGATTCCGGAACTTCCACGGCGGCTTCTTCCGCTGCTGGCTCTTCGACTGCCACCGGTGGCTCTTCGATTGCCGCTGCTGGCTCTGCAGCCTCGGATGAGATCGTCGCTTCCGCACTCGCCGAAGGCTGTGTCTCCGTTTCTTCCACCGCTTCGGGCTCCAATTCGCTCGACTCTGTCGCAGTGGATTCATCCACACCTTCGGCAGCGCTCTCGCTCGGAGCGGGCTTGGCGCCACGGGGTTCAGCCGGCGCTTTCGCCTGCGGAGCGAGCGGCAACTCGATCATGCCGTTGGAGAATTCGATGACGTGGCCGGTATGCACGAGGTAGTGCAGGTCCGCCGCCAATTGCTCTTTGCGCGCAGCGGCTTCGGGTGCGTCGTGTTGTTCGCCGAGGATTTTCACGGCGAGATCAGGACGCTTCAGCCGCGGGGTCGTCTCCACTGTCTTGAGAATGGCGGTGATGCCATCCGAAAAGACCTGCCCTGCCGGATGCCGCACCGGCTTGGTAGCGGAGACGTAGAGAACGCGCTTGCGATGCTTGAAGAAGTGCAGCCCGGCTTCCATGAAGTAGGGACGCAGCCCATTGACGATCTGCTGCGGGAAATGGCTTTCCTGTTCCCACGCGGCACGCACCGCGCCGGCGACAAAGCGGTCCGCGACTGAGCGGCTGGCCTGCCCGTTGCATTCCAGCGTCTGCCCACTTTTCACGATCTGCGGGAGATACTGTTTGCGGAAGTGCTGCTCGGTGTCGAAAGCAGTCTTGAAGGTGATCGGCTCGGCTTCCTTGGTCGTCGTATAGGTCGTGCTCGTGCGGGCCTGCTCCTTCCAATCCGCGACCGCCTGCTCATCGTTCACGATCTCGATCTCGTACTGCTGGAATTCCGGGAACGACATGCGGCGGCTGAAGCGCTCTTCGTAGAGCTTGCGGAGCGCAGGCTGGTAGCCGTGGTGATTGGTGGGGCCGAGAAGCGCTCCGGTTGAGCGCACGCGGGCGACATTGGAGAAGTTGCCCTTGATGGGTTCGCCCTGCACCGTCTCCTCCACGTAGAATTCGGCCTTGGCGTCGAAGAAGGCATTTCGCTCGACCGCCGCGCGATCGAAGGAAATAGGTCCATCGCCCACTTGGAAGAGCGGAACGGCGGCGTCGGACGATGTGATACGCACGCGATGGCGCTCCGGGCGTTCGAGGAAAAGCTTGCTCGTGCCGAAGACGGGGTAGGCGCGTCCGCTGGCCTTGATCTGCCGGGCAATGCCACCGGCGGCGATCGGCTCAGGGATGAAATCGATCTTCAACTGCGCGGGAGCGGGCCGCGGCGCCTCGCGAGGCGGGCGAGCGTCGTCACGATCACGTGGGCCGCGATTGGGCGGACCCTGGCGGCGGTCGCCACCACCTTGCGGGCGTCCTCCACCAGGACCGGGACGCGGGCCACCGGGGCGATTCCCAGGCGGGCGATCCCCGCGCGGGCCGCCGGGGCCGGGGCCGCGACGGTCGCCATCGCGCCGAGGCGGGGGCGGGCCGCTGCGGCCGCCGGGACGAGGTCCACGAGGACCACGATCGTCACGTGAACGAGGGCCGCGATCGCCCGATTCCCCTTGGTAATCGGCATAGCGATTGGTCGCCGGGGTTTCTTTAACCCAGTCGGGCAAAAATTTCAGATCTAGTTCCAGTGGCGAATCGCTCATGTGAGTGGTTACTTAACGGTGAGGGCGTGCGGACGCCAGCGTTGATTTTTGACGATTGAATTGCAGAGGAAAAAAGTCCGAAATTAGTTGTTGCCATTCCCCGGGGGCGTCCTTAAAGCATGCCGCGAAAACAACCCAATCAACCGTAAGCATTACCCCTTTTATGGCAGACAAAACGATCGAAGAAAAAGTGAAGGACATCATCGTCGAACAACTCGGCGTGAATCCTGAGCAGGTTACCCCGAGTGCGTCTTTCATTGAGGATCTCGGCGCGGATTCCCTCGACACCGTCGAGCTCGTCATGGCTTTCGAGGAGGAATTCTCCGTCGAAGTGCCGGACGAAGATGCTGAGAAGCTGCAGACGGTCGGTGACGTGGTGAAGTACATCGAGGAGAAGACCGCCAAGTAAACCTCGCAGCAGCCCGATTCCTTTGCACAAGGACACGGTGGATCACCGTGTCCTTTTGCTTTGCCCGGAAGGCGCGTCATTTTTGTAACCTTTTCAGGTGCATCGCCGTCTCCAGTGGTGCGGGCGGTGAACTGGAGGGGTCGACGATGAGGGATGGTGGCTGATCAGGGCGCTGCGAAGCCGGCGGTGTTTTCTTAGGAAATATTCCACGATCTCCCGCAACTCCGGTTTTGAGCGGGGGTTCCCTTCACACGATGAAAAAGCAACTCGCTGTTCTCTCCCTCGCTGTGGCCGGCCTCGTCGCCGTGCCGTCTCTCCTTCGCGCCGAAGAAGCCGTCCCGCCGAAACCGCCCGGCAGTGACAAAGCTCCCGCCGACGCGGGCAAACCGGCCGGTGAAGCCGGCGCCCGCAAGGGCGGTGGCGCTGCCCGCTTCAGCCCCGAAGAGCGCCTCAAGCGCATGACTGAAGAGCTGAACCTCACCCAGGATCAGCAGGACAAAATCAAGGCCATCATGGCCAAGGGCGCGGACCAGATGAAGGATCTCGCCGCCAAGGGCCGCGAGAATCTCACGGAAGAGGACAAGACCAAGTTCCGTGAATTCCTGAAGAGCCAGTCGGAAGAAATCGCCGCGGTGCTCACCCCGGAACAAAAGGAAAAATACAAAGCCGCCATGGAAAAACGTCGCGCCGAGCGCGGCGGTGGCGCAGCGAAGTAATCCCTTAAATATTCTGCGGCTAACGCCGCATTCACTCAACCCGCCGGGCGGCGTGTCCATGCGACATCCCGCCCGGCATTTTTTTCCGATGCGCAATGCGATCGCAGGCCGCCGCTTACTTCACCGGGGCGGGCACTTTCAAAAAGCGGAATCGCTCATCGTAGCGGCCGCCATTGTGCTGGCGACAGCAGTCGAGGCACGCGGTCTTGCGATTGAACGGACGCACGCGTTTCACTTCCTGCTCACACGCGGGACAACGGTAGAAATGTTTGGCCGCGAATTCCCGCCGCGGCAACGGCAACGTGTGGCAACGCTTCTCGTCGTGCAGGCCGAGATCGCGGCAGGCCTGCTGCCATTCCAGGCCGTGTGCCTCGATGCGCCGGCGTCCCACGCGATGATGCGCCAGCAAATGCGCCAACTCGTGCCGCAAGGTGCGATCCACTTCCGCATCGCCGAAATCGCGCAACCGCGGATTCAGCGTGATCAACGCCTTCGCGACCAGCGCCGTGCCCGCGGTGCTGCGCATGCGCGGATTCCAGCGCACGATCACGCGCTTCGCCAGCTCGGGGCATTTCAGCGGGCGCAGAAGTTCGCGCGCTCGCGCCTCCATCGCGTCATCACGATGTGGTGACGCCGGTATTTCAGGTTGTTTGGGGGAAGGTAGTGGCTTGGGAAGCCGGGTGGTGAGAAAGCGAGTGAGAAAGTCGAGTTGTCGGCCGAGGGTCATGCGTGGGCGATTTGCAAGCGGGAGAAGATCGCTGGGAAATGGGCGATCGTTGTAATGATTTCGTTTGTGGTGGTTTCCTTACCGAGAGAGAAGCGGACCGTCGCGCGCGCCAGTTCCGGCGCCACGCCCATGGCGAGCAGCACGTGGGAAGGCACGATCGAACCGACCATGCACGCCGAGCCGCTGGAGGCACAGATGCCTGCGAGGTCGAGATTGATGAGGAGGCTTTCGCCGTCGAGTCCGGGAAAGCTGACGTTGAGCGTATTGGCCAGGCAATGCTCCGGGTCTCCATTGCGCACCGCCGCCGGAAATGCCTCGCGAATGCCCTGCCAGAGCCGATCGCGCAGTGCCGCCTGCCGCGGTCGCTCGCTTTCCATGCTCTCCATGGCCAGTTCGGCCGCGCGCGCCAGGCCCACGATCGCCACGGTATTTTCCGTGCCGGGCCGGCGCTCATTCTCATGCGAGCCGCCGTGTTGCAGCCGCTCGACCGACAAGCCCGCGCGCAGATACAGCACGCCCGCGCCTTTGGGTCCGTGAAATTTGTGTGCCGCGAGCGAGAGCGCGTCAAAATCCTGCGTGGCCAGAGGTTCCTTGCAGAAGGATTGAATCGCATCGCTGTGAAACAGCACACCGCGCTCGCGACAGATCGCGCTGATCTCACGCGTGGGCTGCAGCGTGCCGGTTTCGTTATTCGCGGTCATGATCGAGACGAGCGTCGTCTCCGGTGTGATCGCCTCCGCCACCTGCGCTGCGCGCACGCGCCCGCCGGCATCGACCGGCAGCCACGTCACGCGGAAGCCTTCCTTCTTTTGCAAATGCTCGCACGCATGCAGCACCGCGTGATGCTCCGTAGCGCAGGTGATGATGTGCTTGCCCTGCGAAGCATTCGCCCGCGCAAGCCCGATCACCGCGAGATTATCCGACTCCGTGCCACCGCCGGTGAAAATGATCTCGTGCGATTTTGTGCCGAGCAGCCGCGCCACACGATCGCGCGCATCATCGATCGCCGCGCGCGCTTCGCGTCCCGCCGCGTGAATGCTCGATGGATTTCCAAAATGCCGCTCGAAGTACGGACGCATCTCCGCGAGCGCTTCGGGCGCGAGCGGAGTCGTTGCGTTGTAGTCGAGGTAGATCATGGAAAAAACGGCAGGCACCTTTATTCGTACCACGCGCGAGTGCAAGCAACCGAACATTCACAGAAAATTTTCCTGCGATCCCTTGCGCTTTGGAATTTCTGATTCTTACGCAGCAACCCTCTCGCATCGCAGAACCACACCTCCGCTTGACTTTATATCTCGGCTCTATTGCAGAGTCGGGAGATTTTCCCCTTCGTCATCCCACCATTTTTTCCAGAGCGTTTTGTCTGCGCCGAAATCTTTGTCGGTGAGCTTGTGCAAGGCGGAACCGATTTCCTCGAGAGGATCGCCCATCACGAGCGGGGATTGTCCGCCAGTCAGTTTTCTAAACGAGATGTCGAAGCACGCGATCAATCCGGTGACGACTCTTTTGTATGGATAAGTGGAGAGCGTAAAGATGGCGGTACGACAGACCGATCTCGGAGGATTGGATCTGATCAAGTCAAGGAGTGGCTCGATGGCCCGGTGATCAGGATGCGAACGAAATTCATCGGCGACGTCGCTGCGTTGTGAAGCGGTGAGTGACGGCCCTTTCAGCAGCTCGATCCATCTTGGAACGGGGTCTTCTTTCTCAAGGCGAATCAAAGCCGCCTTCGCGGCGAAGAGCCTGTTCTGGTTTTGACTCGCCCTCGGATTCGGTTCGTTTTCAATCTCGCCTCCGTGGCCGACGATTTGTCTCAAAGGTTCGATGGCGCGTTCATCCCCGAGCTTCCCCAGTGCGGTAATCACGTCCGGGTCGTGAAGGTATTCCAAAAGCGCCGGGACTGCGGCTTGAGCGTGCAAAGCCGCCAGGGCGCCAAGCAATTGCCGCGATGGCGCTGTGGTCGTCGGTGGCCAGGGGATTTGCGTCCACGCTTTCTTTATTTGTTGGATTTCCCGGTCCAGAAATTCGAGACAAACAGGGATACCACGCGGGTCATCAATCGTTCCGAGCGCGGTCAATGCATCATAGCTGCCGTGCTGAGCTAGTTCGATCAGCACCGGTACTGACTTCGGGTTTTTGCGCTCTCCCAAGGCAAACATCAGGTTGGCTTCTTCGTCTGCAAGGCAACCGATCTGTCTATTGAACGAGCCATGAAAGGGTACGTTTGCGACCTCTCTCGTATCATTCAAAATGGCGTGGACTGCATCGAAGATCCATTCCGGCGGATGCGGCAATCGGATCAATCGCCCCAAGGCATCGGCCCGGCTGTTGACGATCGCGTAGTCTACTGTTTCAGCAAGCGACTCGATGAATTTCCGCCCTTCCACACCACCATTTTCCGCCGAGATTTCCGCCAGTAGCATCTTCAATTGCACATCCTGCTCCTTCTTCATTCGCCGCTCGAAGGCCACAGCGATGGACTTCGGCTCGTAATTGGAAAGCCGCGACAGGAGTTCTCG
This sequence comes from Chthoniobacter sp., assembly GCA_041287745.1. Taxonomy (GTDB): domain Bacteria; phylum Verrucomicrobiota; class Verrucomicrobiia; order Chthoniobacterales; family Chthoniobacteraceae; genus Chthoniobacter. The sequence continues at coordinate 8,773 of JBGGMZ010000469.1, forward strand.
ATTCGAGTAGCACAGCTCAACGAATTGGGATTCGCGGACGTGACCTTGGGGAAGAGAGGCCCGTTTGGAATCCAATGCCGGAAACTGCGCCGGCAAACTTCGGCGGGGAGCGGGGGTGGCAGGTTCGGCCACCACCCGCAGCAAGTGTCCACCAATGAAGAGCAGTAGGGTTGCCGCAACGAAAGATCGGAGGGGGGCCGCTTTCATAATTGGAAACGAGAAGTTTAGATCACCCAATCCCCCACGAACTCTGCCTCTTTCTTATCCTTGTCCACGATGCGGACTTGCGTCTCTTCGTAGAAAACGAGGGAGCGCGCAGGGACGCTGCGGGTGAGGAAGACATTCGCGCCGATGGTGGATCCTTCACCGATGATCGTGTCGCCGCCGATGATGGTCGTGCCGGCGTAGATGGTGACGTGATCTTCGACGGTGGGGTGGCGCTTCTTGCCCTTCAATGCCTGGCCGCCGGCGAGCGAGCGCGCGACGAGGGACACGCCTTGATACATCTTCACATGGTGGCCGATGACCGATGTCTCACCGATGACCACGCCAGTGCCGTGGTCGATGAAGAAGTGCGACTTGATGTGCGCACCGGGATGGATGTCGATGCCGGTGCGCGAGTGCGCCCACTCCGTCATCATACGCGGGATGAGCGGGAGCTGGTGGCAGTAGAGTAGATGCGCGCAGCGCTGGATGGCGATGGCCTCGAGATAGGGATAGGAGAGAATGATCTCGTCGTAACCCGCCGCGGCGGGGTCACCGGAAAAGGCGGCCTCGATATCCGTCTGCAACTGCTGCCGCACAAACGGAATCGTGCTCAGAAAATCCGCCACCAATCGGCTGGCTTTCTCCTGAGGGCATTCCGGTTCGGCAAGACGGAGGCTTTTGCAGACTTCCGCAGACAGCCGGTCGGTAATGGAAAAGAGACGGTGACTGGTCACCCGGCGAAGGTCGCGCGAGTGGATCGGCTCAGCATCGTGAAAGCCGGGAAAGAGGAGCTGGAGCAGGTCCTCGCAAATGGAGGCGAGCGCCCGTTTTGACGGCAGATTCGAGCCGTCGATATTGTTCATGCCCGCGCCTGCCCGGTAGGAGGCGAGGATTTTTTCGGTGATACTGGGCAGGTCGTGATCCATCTATGTCCCCTCCAACTATCGTCGTTTGAATAAACGCGCAATCCACGAGTCCAAATCCCGTGCAACCAGTTTCCCCCATCGGCGCGTAAATGAAAAGACCGCGTTCCTGCCATGCCCTCACTTTCCAGCTCCACGAAGGCTTGCTACTTGATGCGGAACATGGACAGTATTCTTACGTGCCGAAGTCAAAAGCCTCTGCTCAATCCCCCAAGGAACCCATGAATCTCTCTGCCCCGACCGTGCCGACACGTTTCTCCGGCGCGAAAAAGTCGCATGCCGATGCACCTGCCACCGTCTGTCATTATTCCGTCCAAGGTGCATGGCTCTGCCATACCGGCCGCGTGCGTCGCGTGAACGAAGACTCCCTGCTCGCAGGTGACAAATTTTTTGGCCACAGCCGGGAAACTCCCACGCAGATCGATATCGCCAACGGGCCGTGGATCGTGGCGATCTCCGACGGCATCGGCGGACACCGCGGCGGTGCGGAAGCCAGCCGCGAAGTGGTGGAAGGGCTGGCGGAATGCTCGCGGGTGACGCCGGCTTCCGTCGCGGAAACGCTGCGGAAGTTGAATCGCAATTTTTGTGAACGCGGCCAGACCGATAGCGAACTTGCGGCGATGGGCGCCACCGTGGTGGGGATCGGCTGCGGGGCGCGTGGGCTCTTCGCCTTCAACGTGGGCGACTCGCGTGTCTATCGCCTGGAAAAAAAGAAACTGGTGCAAGTCACACGTGATGATTCCGAGGCCGAAGACCTCATCGACGTCGGCCTGCTGCAGCCTTACGACGGTCCGCGCCCCGGGTTCCTCCACGCCCTCACGCAGGCCATCGGCGGCCGCGAGGAAGTGTTGGAAATCGACCCGCACATGCACCCCCTGCACGTCGAGGAGCGCACGCGTTTCCTCCTCTGCAGCGATGGTCTCACCGACATGCTGCACAGCCCGGAGATCCTGGAAGTCCTCCTTGCCGAGCCTCGCGCCGACCGCGCAGCAAAGTCACTGTTCGAACGCGCGATGAACGCCGGCGGGACAGATAACATCACGCTCGCGGTGATCGAGATCGAGAAGAGGTAAGAGGAGCGCGAAAAAACAGCGCAGCCCAGTCGGCTTGCGGGGTAGCGCATCTTCCCGATTCTCGTCCCAAGCTTGCTTCGGTCGGAATGACCGCGCCTGAAACAGGCGCTCCTGCCCTACTCCAGATCCGCCAATTGATCCGGCGGCAGGAACATCGACGCAGCGAGGAAATCCGCAAACAGCCACGCGGCGCCGGCGGCCTTGTCGGCGCGCTTGCGGTTGGCGCTCACAGGTGCGGGGACCCGGCGGCGTTGCGCGGGGTCTTCACATTGCGGGAGGAGGCTCTTGAAACGGCGGCGTGGGTTCATTGGGCTGCGGCGCGGATGGCGACCAGCGAGAAGGCGTGGATATGCTCCACGAGTTGCTCGATGGTGGGTGGTTGAATGGCGAGTTTGGGATAAAGACGTTCGATGAGGGGACGATCGTGGAGATAAAACAGGCACTGGCTGACCACGCTGAAGGAAAGCATCCACTCGCGGTCTTCCGACATTTTGCCCCCGGTGAGTTCGGCAATGATGCTGACGAGATCGCGCGAACAGGGGCGGATGCACTCCTCAACCAGCGCGTCCAGTGCATCGGTCGGCTGGGTCATCTCCCGCGCCATCAGCAAACCGTGCCACTTCGGGCGGTTCGGATGCAGGAGGCGGTGGAGAAAGGTATCGATGAAAAAGCGCAAGCGATCCTCAGGCGTATCGCCCTGCAAGGGCACCGGTCCGCCCAAAGTCTCCGAGGCGCAGTGGCACTCCTTCAGCACACTGCGGTAGAGCTCGGCCTTGTCCCGAAAGTGGTAATTGACGGCGGCTACATTGACTCCGGCCCGGTCGGTAATTTCCCGGATAGTGGCCTTATGGAAACCGCGTTCGGCAAAGATCTCGCCTGCCGCAAAGAGCAATTTGCGGCGAGTATCCTGGATTACGGTGGTTTCAGCGACAGCCAACATCAGTTTCAAATGCCTGTTTGAAACGAAAGTATGAAACAACCGCTTGAGTCGTCAACCCCTTTGTGGTCCAGTCTCCGCCCCGCAGTTTTCGAAAACCCGGTTTTACTCTGTGAGTGACTCTCCTACGACCCCTTCCTCCGAGGCGCCCGCCAGCCCTTGGTCGGTCCTAAAGCACGGCCCTTTCGCTCGTTATATGACGGGCGAGGTCATTTCCATGATGGGCACGTGGATGCAAATGATGGCCCAGGCGTGGGTCGTGACCGGCCTCACCTCGAGCAACTTCACTCTGGGCATGCTGAACTTTGCTTCGGGCATCCCAATGCTCGTCTTTGCCTCGTGGGGCGGCGTGTTGGCCGACCGCCACGACAAGCGGCACATCCTGCTCATCACGCAGGTGATCCAGATCTTCCTGGCTGTAGCCATTGGCTGGCTGGTACTTACGAAGGCGATCACGGTTTGGTACATTCTCGCCGCCGGAGTGTGTCTGGGCATCAGCACCGCGTTTGAAATGCCGGCCGCCTCCGCTTTGATCCCAGAACTCGTTGGGAAGCAACGTCTTCGCGCGGCGATCTCGGTGGATCGCTCTCTCTTCCACGCCACCCGCACCGCGGGACCGGCACTGGGCGGGTGGCTCATGCATGCGATGGGAACGGCCTCTGCATTCTTTGCCAATGCGACCAGTTTCTTGGCGATGATCATCGCGCTCTACACCCTGCCCCCTCGCGTGCGTGGCACCGAGGAAGAGGAGGCACAGCGCCAGACCGGCATGCGCGATGGCTGGAACTACGTGCGCGGCGACAAGCCGACTCGCACGATGATCTTCCTGCTGGCGGCGATCACCACCTGCATCTCGCCTTTCTTCATGATCACCATGTCGAATTTCTCCCGCTACGTCTTGCAGGTGCCGGAGGAGAAATTTGGCATGCTCATGGCGTCTTCCGGCGTGGGCGCGTTCGCCGGTTCGCTGTGGCTGCTGCGGATCGCCGGCCATCATCGACGGACGTATCTGCGCGGCGCGGCAGCGGTGATCACCGTCTCGATGCTCGCCTTCTCGCAATCGCGCAATCTCTACGAAGCGATGGTTTCGATCATCCTCATGACCGGCGGCACTTCCACGCTCTTCGGTCTGGCCAATACCATCGTGCAAGAGCGAGCCCCAGATGCCCTGCGCGGGCGCGTGTCGGCGCTCACGGGCATGAGCTTCTTCGGCGTGCTGCCTTTCTCCGGGTTGCTGGTCACGGCGATTGCCGATTACGTCGGCCTGCGCCAGGCGATGGGTGGGGCGGCGATCCTCTTCGGCATCCTGGCGACGGCGATCCTGTTCCGATACCAGCATGCCTGCGAGGAGCAACCGGTGGCGTCTGAGCCCTCTGCAGCGTAAAGGACCAGTTCGCAAACGGCGAACCACCGTAGCGTCTTACTCCGTCAGCGCCCGATACCCGGCAGTTGATTTAACCACAGAGACACAGAGCGCACAGAGAGGCCGAATGGTACACCTTCCTGGATCTCTGTGCCCTTTGTGTCTCTGTGGTTGAATTTCCCCCTCAGCAGACTTCCGGTCTGGAATCGGGGTAAGTGCGGTGTAAATCTTCGTTCTTCCATTTTCGATCCCGCCCATGAATCGCCCTCTCCGTCTCATCTGCGCCTCGCTCGTCGTCCTGCCTGCCTTCACCTTCGCCCAGTCCACCGAGGGCGGCGATGGAAAGAGCAAAAAAGACCGCGACCCGGCAAACGTCTCAGTCGCCGATCCGGGCGATGTGGCACTGAAAAAATTCGCCGTCGCACCGGGGCTGAAGGTCGACCTGTGGGCCGAGGAGCCACTCATCGAAAATGTCGTCGCCTTTGCTTTCGATGAAAAAGGGCGCGCATTCGTGGTCGAGACGCATCGGCGCCGCACCTCCGCACCGGACATCCGCAAAAACATGGAGTGGCTGAACGACACCCTGGCCATGCGCACGGTGGAGGATCGCGTGAACTTTCTCCATAAGGCTCTCGACCCGGCGCTGAAGCTCAAGCCGAACAAGGACCACGTGGACGTCAATGCCGACGGGCAGTTTGACTGGCGCGACTGGACGGTGGAAAGCGAGGACATCAAGCTCGTGGAAGATGTGAACGGCACGGGCAAGGCGGACACGGCGAATGTCTTCGTCACGGATTTTCACTCGCTCGAAACCGGCACGGCTGCGGGCGTGGCAGTACGCGGCGATGATGTGTGGTTCGCCTGCATTCCAGACGTCTGGCACTTCAAGGGCGCCAGTGAGGGCAAGGCGACGACACGCACGAAACTGGGCACGGGCTTCGGTGTCCACGTGGCCTACGGCGGTCACGACATGCACGGCACAAAGATCGGCCCCGACGGTCGTCTCTACTGGACGATCGCAGACACCGGCGCGCACGTGACGACGAAGGAAGGCAAGGTCCTCGACAACCCGGACAGCGGCGCGGTCTTCCGCTGCGATCCCGACGGCTCGAACATGGAGCTCTTCGCCACCGGTCTGCGCAACCCGCAATCGCTCGCCTTCAACGATCTCGGCGATCTCTTCACCGGCGACAACAACGCCGACGGCGGCGATAAGGCGCGCTGGACGCATGTGGTGGAAGGTGGCGATTACGGCTGGCGCATCGGCTGGCAATTTCTCCCCAAGCTCGGCCCATGGAACTCGGAAGGCATGTGGCATCTCGACAACAATCCAACGAATCTCGCGCTGCTCCCACCCGTGGGCTTGATCGGCCACGGGCCAGCGGGCATCGCGCACTACCCGGGCACCGGCATGCCCGATGGCTACGCGGATCACTTCTTCTATGCGGATTTTCCCGGCGGCGTGCGTTCCTTCGCGCTCAAGCCGAAGGGCGCAAGCTACACCGTGGACAATCCGAACGATGTGCTGCAGGACAACAAGCCGGGGCAGATGACCGGCAAGCTCGTGTGGAATCTGTATCCGAGCGATGTGCAGTTCAGCACGAATGGCGGCGCGTATGTGCTCGACTGGGTTTTCGGCTGGGAGAAGACAGGCAAGGGCCGCATCTATCGCGTCCACAGCCCGGAGGTCGACGCCAGCCCGCTGGTGCTGGAGACGAAGCGGCTCCTCGCCGAAGGCTTCGGCAAATTCAGTACGGAAGATCTCACGAACACCATGGCGCACGCCGACCAGCGCCTGCGGCTCGGGGCGCAACTCGAGCTCGTGAAACGCGGTGAAAGCGACGCGCTCGTGCAAGCGGCGCTGCTGGAGAAATATCCGCTGCTCCTGCGGCTGCACGCGATCTGGGGGGCTACGCAATACGCGCGTCATCATCGTGACCGGGAAATCGCGAAGTCGCTCCTGCCCCTGGCCAAAGACAAGGAGCCGGAAGTACGCGCGCAGTGGGCGAAGTTCATCGGCGAAACAGGCAGCAAAAGCGAAGTGGATGTGGTCATCCGGCTGCTTGCGGACTCCGAACCGCGCGTCCGTTTCTTCGCCGCACAGACGCTGGGTAAACTCGGGATCAAGGAAGCCGTTCCGGCGCTCATTGCGCAGCGGGAGTTGAACAACGACTCGGATCCGTATGTGCGGCACGCGGTGGTGGCCTCGCTGGCCGCACTGGCCGATGAGCCCGCGCTGGTCAAATGGGCGACGAACGAGTCCAAGGCGGTGCGCACCGTAGTGCTGCTCGCGCTCGCACGACAGCACAGCCCGGAGGTCGCGCGCTTCTTGAACGACAAAACTCCGCAGCTCGTGCTCGAAGCCGCGCGGGCGATTCACGATGGGCAGATCACGGCCGCATTGCCGAAGCTGGCTGCGCTGGCCGAGAAACCGAACCTGCCCGAGCCGCTCAGCCGCCGGGCCATTGATGCGAATTACCTCATCGGCACGGCGGATGGAGCGCGTCGTCTGGTGAAAATTGCGGGCGACGCCAAGGCATCTGCCGCCGTACGACTCGATGCACTCGACGCCCTTGCCGTCTGGAACGAGCCGTTCCATCGCGATCGCGTGAATGGTCTATGGCACGCGATGCCGGATTCGCGCGATGCCAAGGCGCCAGTGGCCGCTGCGGGGAAAATTCTGCCTGCGCTCATGCGCGAGCCTTCGGAATCGATGCGTCTGGCTGCCGCCAGCATGGCCGGCGGCTTGCATGTGAGTGCGAGTGAAAGCGTGCTGCTTTCCGTAGTGGGAGACAAGAGCCTCGGCGGCAAGACGCGCGCCGCGGCGCTGCGCGCGCTGGCGACGATGGAATCGCCCAAACTGGCCGACGGCATTAAAGTCGCCGTCGCCGATACCGACAAGCCGCTGCTCGAAGCCGCCCGCCAGCTCGCGGCCAAGGTTTCGCCTGCCGATGCTGTGACGCTCAACGCCCCTGTACTGGAAAACGGCACCCTCCGCGAGAAGCAGGCGGCGCTGGCCACGATCGGCTCGCTACCCGTCCCGGAAGCGGACACCGTGCTGCTCGCTCAACTCGACAAGCTCGACTCCCGCGAGTTGCCGCCGGGGCTATGGCTGGATCTCGTCGAGGCCGCGTCCCAACGCGACAATGCCGAGATCAAGCGCCGCCTCGCCGAACGTGAGACGAAACTCCTCCAGGACAAGGATACACTCGCGAAATGGCGCGACTGCCTGGAAGGCGGCAGCGCCAAGCACGGTCACGAAGTCTTTGCCGAAAAAGCCGAAGCAGCGTGCATGCGCTGCCACAAGTTCAAAGGCGAAGGCGGCGACGTCGGCCCCGATCTTGCCAAGATCAGCCAGGCTATGGACCGCGTTTACATCCTCGAGAGCATCGTG
>JBGGMZ010000470.1:0-9322 GCA_041287745.1 Chthoniobacter sp.
GCTTCGCCCCGGAATTGCGGAAAGTGGCTGGCAACTCCAGATCGCTGTGCTCGATGAATTCCATCGTCTCCAATTTCGATTCTCGCCGCCGCCTGACAACAGTGGACTTTCGGCCCATCTTTTTGTTGAGTATGGGCTTAACCTGGTGCTTGCGGTGCCTGTTGCGGTCAACGCGCGTGGCTCCGGCGAAAGCCAGCTTACCGAGAAGCAATCATCGTTGCTGCAAGGGCCTGTGCGTTGCGAACTGCGGCTCGGAACGCACGAGAGCAGCAGCGCCTGGCTCGTGCAGGAGGCTCGTCTTACCCATGAGGCCGGTGGCGAAGGTACTCGTGCGACTGAGCGGGAGCGATTGATTGAGGAGACGGGAACCGGCCTGCTTGAAAAACTCGCCGAGCTTGCTCGCGCAGAAGGTCACGGCGCAGTCGTCGAGTATTTAGCGCGGCTCAATATTCGCTTCCTTGACGAAGGGACCGAATCGCTCCGCCGCTTTTCGGTGAAGCCACACGACCCATTCCGATCGGATGAGCTACCGTCGTGGCTAATGTTGCCGCCAGGGACTCTCAAGGACTACGGCGCTGCCATCATCGAGTTCGTCGATCGACACGAATACAACATTTTCCGCCGTCACGCACGCCGGCCGAGCCTCGGTGGACTTGCAAATTACCAAGACGTCCTGCTCGCCGTAACGCGTCTTCTGTACGACGCATTCTCCAACCGTGCCCTCGATTTTTCGCGCGTGGTTGGCTTCCTCTGCGATGCCGTGGAGATCTTCGGCCTCGGCATCGAGAGCGAGACGAAGGGCAGCCCCGGCTACACCGCCGGACTGCTCGAAAACCTTGCGGGCAGCCGCTCGGAAATCACCAACGCCTTCCGTGAGCACAACACACTCGCATTGTTGCGGGTTGCCCTGCTCACCGCGCAGCGCGCCCGCGCTTCGCTGTGCCGAGGCGACGTGGGTAAACCATACCCGCTGACAACGGCGCAGGAAAAGTTTGCGCGATTCCTGTCCGCTATCAGCATGCCGCCGCCAGCGCGCGCAGAGTTGGAGGCGGCATTGCAAAGTCTCGGAACGCTCACGCCAGAACAAATCTCCCTCTGGCTGCGAACAGTTTGAGACGACGGCTTGAGGCCGGTGACCTGCGTCAACGCCGCCAAATCCTCATCGTCCAGCGCCTTAATTCGATACCTCGGCTCAAGTTCAAAGGCTGCCAAGTTGCATCGCCAACTCGTTCTATATACAATGCGCCGATCCTAAGCCAATGCTCGCGATCACCGTCCGTTCAACCGCATTTGAAGGGGGTTGCGCAAGCGCCTCGACCTTCGATCGCTGCGCCTCAGCGTCTTCGACAGTCGCCGACAGGAGCCGGTCCAGATTGACCTTCTCCACGGAGTCGAAGTCGAGCAACCGCACGTTGCGGATGGGGGTATTGCGAGAGCACAAAGCCTTCTTGGCGATGAGGCTTCAGGCCAAAGGCGCGCCAGATGCGCCAGACGCTGGTTGGCTGGGGTGGAGGTTTCGCGCCAAATCCGCGTGCTCCAATGAGGGGGGGGGCGCTTTCCAAAGTCTAGGTGACGACATCTTCGATGCGCTGGTCGTCAATCTGCCGCGGTGCCCCCGTTCGTGGTTCATCAAAAAGACCGTCCACACCATGGGTCAAAAACAATCTCCGCCAAAGCTTGGCCGTCCCGTTGCTGGTGCGCAAAACTGCCCCTACCTCGATCACTCAGCCCTTGATTGCATTGCAGAATGATTTACGCCCGGAAGGCGATGTGCTGCAGCCGTAGCTTCAAACGCGCAAGTTGCTCCAGTTCATTCTGCGCGGTCACTTCCAGCTGGATACGGGTAGTCGGTGGCCTTCATTCTTCACCATCCCCATCCTGGTTAATAGTGCAAGGTGCTTTTGACTCAGGAGACTAGTCGGGCTGTTCCACGCTGACGCGGAAGTAACGGTCGGCGATTTCCCGCGCGCTCATCCGGAAACGGTCGATGCAATTCATCACGAAACTAAATTCGTTCGCGATGGATTCGCGCGAGGTTAGTTCCGTACGGCCGAAATAGCGAGAGGCAACGAGCATATTGATCGGATGACTCTTGTCCTCGAAAAGCTCGATCCGATTGTTCTTTAGCCAGCAGAGCATTTGGTAGCCATAAGTATGGTCGCCAAAGTAATCGAGATCGAATAGGATATCATCCGGGGCGAATTGCGCGATCAGTTTGCCAAGCGCTTCCGCCGCCTGCACCGGGTCGCGCATCTGCGTGCAGAGATCATCTTCGTAGGCATCAAAGACTTTTACAATATAGCCATTGCGCTGGAGAAAACTCGCCAGCGCACCATCGTAGTTGATATCTAAGCGCAGGCGTTCGCGCTTCTCTTCGGGTTCGATCGGTGCACCGAACTTGAGCGACTGCGGCCGCTCGGCGCGCGAATCATTTACCAGCAGTACTTTGCCTGTGGCCACTCGCGGTTCTTCAGTCTTCACGAGGGCATCCTAGCAGGGGGAAGGCGGAGCTCGCAAGTGAAAGTAGCCGTGCCGCCCATGGCGCGCTGCGGGTTCGGGATGAACTGGAACGAAGCATGCTTACCGGCTTTCCGGGCTAATTCGCAGAGTTGAATCACGACTCGGTAATCGGCATCGCGCGTGTTTTCCAAGTGTGTTTCACTCATTTGAGAAAGGCGCGGACTCTCGCTTTCATCGATCCCGATCCCGGTATCTACTACGTTAATAGTTAGCTGAGACCCAACGGTTTTGACAACGAGATCAATTCGTCGTTTCCAGACCTGTCCGATGCCGTTTGACCGGAGGGTAATGGCCCGATGCGCGTTTTCCAGCAGGATTTTCACGACCAGCCGGATGGCATTGATGTCTGTATAGGCTGCGGGGCTGCCTTCATACTCGAGCGGGGAATCGCCTCCAAAGTCGCGCAGCACGAAGTCTTTGACCGCGGCGATTTCGCCCCGCAGATGCACGGGATCCAGGCTTTCGACCCAGGCGGGTTCCTGGCTGCCTTTTTCGTCGGACAAACCGGACATGACGGTCAGCTCCAGTTTGGTCATCGCCACGGTCGTCTCCACGCCTTTCAAGGCATGCTTGATCAGACGCATATGTTTGTTCATCGCGGCGCGAACTCCCTCCAGGTTGGCGGAGGGCTCGAATGCCGGGCTCTTTAGCTTGTCGAGCATCACATCGATATCTAACAAATAACAGTCACGGATCAGGTCGAGAGCCTTGGTTGCTTGGTCGATGGATCTCACGGTTCTTTGGGAGATGACTCTGTTTTGCAGGTGAATTTGAATGCCGCGCCGCCTTCCGGGAAGGCGGCTTTCTCCAGGGTCAGGCTGCCGTTGGCCAGCTTGGCCAGGTGCTTGACCACGCGCAGGCCCGTGCCCGCGCCTTTCTTGAAGAGACTCGTCCCGCCCCGCAGAATAACATCCGCGAAGCGCGGCTCCACGCCGATTCCATTATCCATCACGCGGAGAGCCAGCCATTCGCCCTGCATCTCGAGGTGGATGTGAATACGCTCGCGCCATTCGGCCGGCGGTGACTTAATGCTTCTTTCCTTGGTCGCCTTGATGGCATTTTCAAGCAGCACCCAGAGGACCACGCGTAGCTTCCCGAAATCGGTCCGCACTTCCAAATCGGCCGGCTCGACGGTGATCTGCACTTCGCCGGGAAAATCAAGCGTCATCGCTTCCGTGACCCACTCGAACTGCGGTTGTACCGTCGTCGCCTCGCCGGCATTGCGCCACGTGAAGCGTCCGTCATTCGCCTTGATATCGACGGCGCCGAGCGTGGCCAGATGGGTATCCATCATCTCGAGCAGCCGCACCGCGCGCTCGAGCTGATGGTGAATCGTGCGCATCTTGTCGTTCGCGTCGCTGGCCAGCTTTTGGACGGCGCCCCCACGGCCACGCAGCTCGCGCAAGATATCTCGGCACTCGACATGCGCGCTATCGATCCGGAATAACACATTGTCGCGCAGGATTGCGAGCGGCTTGGGCAGATCGTGGAGCAGCCAGCGCAGCCAGGCCTCGCCCTCCCTCCGCGTCTCCTGCACGTCGCTGAAGAGCCCCATCACGCCGGATACTTCATCGTCGCGGTCGATGACCGGCACCTTGATCGTGCTCACGATGTGGATGTTGCCCTTGCCACCGTAGTCGAACTCCTCCGTGTTCCGGTAATTGATCCTGGTGTCTATCACTCCCACGTCGCAGGCCCGATAAAAGTCCGCGAGGACCTTCTCGAAAAGGTCCTCGTCCTTCCGGCCCAGGATCTTATCCCGCGGTTGCCCCACGGCCTTGCAGAAGAGATCGTTCACATACATGAAGCGCCCTTCCTTATCCTTCCAGAAGATGGCGTAGGGGATGATCTGTGTTAGTTTGCCGAAAAAGGTTTCCTCCTCGGGATCGCAACAAATGCCCACCAGACCCGTGATCGAGCCATCCTCGTTTTGAATCGGCACCTTGGTCGTGAACAGGAAACGGGTGCCCCGCATCTCTTTGATGTAGTGCGGCTCGAAGCCTTCCCAGCGGGGCTTCCCATGAAGCAAGATCGCCTCGTCGCTCACGCGATAGTAATCGTCCACCACTTGCTTCTCGAAGAAATCCTCATCGGTCTTGGTGAGCATGGGCTGGCCCACGCGTTCTCGCAGCAGAGGGCTGGCGTAGGTAAAGCGGCGTTCGAGATCCTTGGCGAAGACGATGTAGGGCAGGCTCTTGACCAGCGATTGCAGAAGGCGGCTCTGGGAACGGGCAATCCGCTCCTGCTCATCCAGCTTCGACTCGGCGTCCTTCAACGTGTTATGCTGCTCGATCAACTTGCGCTTCTGACTAATGAGGATGTAGAGCGGGCCGATTGCCGCGACAAACATAATGCTCAAGGGCAGGGCCGAGTGCAGGATGATCTCCCAGAGGTTCAACTGCGAAAGGCCAGAGAAGGGGAGTAAGTGTTTCTCCTGCTTGAGCAGATAATAAAGCCAGGCCACTCGCGCCCAGAGCACCACGATCACGGCGATGGCTAGATAGGCGACGCGTTTGAACTCGTCCGTGATCGCCGTATTCATCAATGGCAAGGCAAAGCCGAGCGCGGCGAAGGTGCCCACATCCACCTTGGCAAAGCAGACCAGGCTAATGAAAACCAGGTCCACGATCGTCTGGATGTTGATGAGCCGGCCGTCGGGACGCCAGCCGCCAGCAGCCTCGGGGTCCTCGGGCGGCTCGTTGCGCGGCCAGAGTTTCTTCACGATAAAGAGACTGACTGCGATATAGACGAAGATCCCGCACGCTTCCACGAAGCGTATCGCCTCGTAGACCGGCGCCAGCTTGTACAACTTGGCGGGATTGTAAATCTCCGCCATGCCCACGTGCCGGATGCCCACAAGGAGGATGGCGATGACCCGGAAAATCACCGTCGTCTTGAGAAAGGCCCATTCCCACCCATATCGTAAAAAGTGATCCGCGAACTGTTTTAGAAGACTGGGGATGGACTTCGACATACTCACCTCGGAGGCGGCGTGCATATACGGACGAAGCCGGATTGGAAAGCGGTTTTCTGCGCCGGGGATGCGCAAAGCCGCGTAGGCGGAAAGGGGCTCCACTTAGCGCGACTCCGGCCCCCGATGATATTCGGGAAGAAATGAATTTCCGTAGACACCCGTCCGTCTATACTGCATCTTGCGAATCCTCGCTAGGTAGGTGTTAGAACATGGCGAAAAGAAATATGGCGAAAGTTTCCAATCAAGCTCGTCCGTCGGTCATCCAACCGGAGGTAGAGAATCTGCCCAAGCCGTACATCCACGGCAAGACCGATGCCCGCATCCACGTCCGGCGCATTTCCTCCGGGGAGGTCCCGCGCATCCGGCTCATCGGCGGTGCCACCGTGGAGATCGGCTTGGATTCGGAGATGTATCAGGAGCACGAGCTCACTGCCGCGCTGCTCGAGGATATCCTGTGCCGTTACGTCTCCAGCGCCGGCGATTGCCGCACCACCTTCGTCATCTTCCAGATCATGGAGGATCGGTCCGCCGAGCTCGCACCCAAGGTCGAGCGCCTGCTCAATGAACTCGCCCAGTCCGGCCACCTGACGCGCTGCAATGGCGTGAGCTTTTTTCATATCGACATCGCCGCGTCCTGCCTCGCGGACACCGCGGCGCGCCTCGATGAAATCGTGGGCCCGGGCGACGTGTCCGAAGACGTCATCATCGAACTGGCCGACCAATGGCGGGGCCGCACTGAGAGCTGACGGGGGAGTATGGGTGTGGCGGCAGGTTCTCCCCGGAAAACGCTCTGGTCGAAGCGCGAGCTGATCAAGAATCATCGCATGGACCGCACGGGCGCGATCGTCATCAATCGCCGTGCGCCCATCCGCACGCAAATCCGGCTCGCCGTGACGCTCATCACGGTACTCTGCCGGAAGAAAATCATAATTCCGCAGGAGGATATCTACCGGCGTCAGCGCATCCTCGTCGTCGGCGGCGGCGTGAGCGGAGTCGCTGCGGCCTGCGCCGCAGAAGCCGCGGGATTTCGCGTGGATGTGGCCGAGAGCGCCCCACATTTTTTCCCGCTGCAGACGAGATGCGCCAGCCGCTGGCTGCATCCGCACGAATACGATTGGCCGTTGAGCCATTTCGACGAGGAGAGCTACCCGTACACGCGGCGCGAGACGGCCCTCGCGCCCTCGGCCCTGCATTGGAAAGCCGGCGTCGCCTCCGGTATCGCAGGGCAGTGGCAGAAAAAGCTCGAGAAATTTGAGACCGAATCGCGCGGCACCGTCAAGTGCCACAAGAACCGGCCCACCGATATCGGCGCCACCGCGCGCGAAAAACTGCTGCGTTTCGTCGACGTCGACCCGCGCAACCCGCGCGCCCATTCCGGTTCCGCCCGCTACTCGCTCGTCATCTTCTGTCTCGGCGCGCAGGAAAACGCACTGCCCAAGAGCCCCTACACCGGCTATCGTTATTGGAGCAACGATCCCTTCGGCCACCGGCAGCTCGGCCGCAAGATGTCCCCGCCGCACGATCCCCTCCGCGCTCCAGGGAGCAATGGGCCCGCCCCGCGCTCCGGCCTGCACACCGCCGCGCGGCCCATGCGCATCCTAATCTCCGGCTCCGGCGATGGGGGCCTCCAGGAACTCCTCCGGCTCGTCTTCCAGCCGGCCGGGAGCGAGCCCCTATCCGCCATCTCGCTCCTGCGCGACCTGCGTGTCATCCTCCAGGCTTGCCCCGCCTTTCACAAGCTCGAGCAGGGCCCCGTGCGCCGCGGCAAAGTCTACCGCCCGCCCGCCGCGGTCCTGTGGGACGAGCAAACCGTGGCGCTCGACCAGATCACGAAAGACCCGGCGTGGCTGCAAGTCGTCGCGTATTTCCACCAGCGGCTGCACGAGGAATTCCTCCTCGGCCTTCGCGACATCACCCTCGTCATGGGCCCCATGCAGGACTTCCAGGCCTTCGCCCTCAACTCCTTTCTCGGCCGCCTTTTCATGGCCTTCGCCGACGAGGCCACCTGCCCCTATCGCGATTCCTTCCGCGTCCTGTCGATGACCAGCGTGGACGACGTCGGGAGCATCGTGCCGTCCCACGCGTGTACCCCCGACCCGGAGCCGTGCCATCCGCTCCCGCACAAAGTCCTCATCACCACGCCCGACGGCATCCAGACCGAGCAAGTCTTCGACGTCGTCATCTTGCGCCACGGCCAGGCACAGGTGATGTCCTGCGATTAGCGAGCGTGCGGCGAAGGGGGAGCGTCCGCCGGCTAGTTAGGCGGGAGGGGTTTGGCTGAGTCGATGTTAGGCGAGTTTTCAAATATCGTTAACGAAGCAACAGGAGCGTTTTAAGTAAAACTGTAGCCGAAGATATAGCTCGGAGGGCTTATCGGAAATTAGCCGGTGGCCGAGCGAGTCTGCGAGCGACTGCGGCAGGACCGCGCGACTGCTGCGCGGTGGGTTGCCGCATTTCCTGCCGCGACAGCATCGTCCACCAACGCATTGGCTTCATAATTTCTAGGGTGCTCCACTAACGAGCCGAGACTCGCCCCAGCGTATCCTTCGGTCGAAAGCATTCGCTTGGGTCGCCAGGAACTTCGAGTGCGGTCATCGGGCACAAGGGTGACCGGCGGAACGCCTGCAAAAACTCCGCCGATGGCGTGCGCTTCGAGTGCAACGAGTGGACGACCGACGCCATGACTGGGAAACTCAGCCCCAAGTAGGACGAGGAATGGCGCAGGAGTTCGCGGTATGGCTTTCCCAGAATGAAGCTCTCCCAAATAATGTATGCCCACCTTTCCCGCGGGGCACTCCCTTCAAGACGCGTCAACCAGATATGAGCAAGAAAGCCAGCAAGGATGCATGTGGAACTGTTGAGATTGCACTCACCCTTCGCAAACAAATCGAACTGTTGTGCGAGTTTCCGTCGCCAATTGGTGAGCAATCCCGCCGGAGCGACAAATAAAACACGGCGAATCCTGCCCCGGTTGAGTGTTTCCCGCGGGTAGAGGGACGCCGAGATGCATTGGTGATCACGCGAACGCCGGATCATCCATGCTCGTCATCACCGTCAGTTCAATCCGCATTTGTGCGGCTTGAATATGCGGCATGCCGAGGAGCACTAGTCACTCGTGCCTCGGAATGATCGTCGCAAAGACAGGGCGATGATCACTCGCCTGACTCCAGTAAGCGGACCGATACACGCGCGGCGATGCGGGGGCGATCTCTCGATGCAACACGGGGCTGACGAAGATGTAGTCGATGCGCGAATAGAGGTCGGCGGCTTTCCAATACTCGGTCCACGTGTCGCCGAGTTCGTCTTTCGCGGGTAGGGCGGCCATGTAGGTCTGCCCACGCGGGCCGGTGATTTCATGATAGGCCGGCTCGTTTTTCAGGTCGTTGAAATCGCCCATGCAGACCAGGCGCACGTTCGGGTCGGCGGTGAGGATCCCGTCGAGGTGTTTGCGCAGGAGCAGCGCTTCGTTGCGGCGCACGAGTGCTTCGCCTTCGGGCACAGGCAGCTTGGATTTCAGATGGACGCCGACGATACGCACTCGGTAACCGCTGGCGATCTGGATGGTGACATCGAGAAAACCGCGACGCACTTTTTCCGGACGGCCGGCGAGTTCGAAGGAGACATTGCTCAGCGATTGCCGACTGACGATCGGGAAGCGGCTCACTAGGGCGAGGTGGCGCTCGCTGTCCACCGCCTGGACGTATTCGAAATCCGTGTAGTGGAGGCCGGCGGCTTCGAGGCGTTTTTTGAAGTCTTCAAAACGCTCCGGTTCGCCCATCTCGCAAAGGCCGAGGATGTCGGGATTGATGTCCTTGATGACCTGCACCA
>JBGGMZ010000471.1:0-3356 GCA_041287745.1 Chthoniobacter sp.
CGTCACCATGGTCGCTCGGGCGCTGCACCGGACCGGATATCGAGATCACTCCATCGTTCGCTGCGGTCCAGCGGCGGATGGTATTATGCGCGTGATCGTTGCCCGCGTGCCCCCCATCGGAATTGATCGTCACGTAACCGAGCGTAGCGTCCGGCACCTTCACGCTGCCCTGCCAGGCTTTTCCGCTGAAGAAGGTCAGCTTGTGAAAATCCACGTGTTTCGACGCTTCGTTATAAGCGCCCCAGCCATATTCCCACGCCGATTTTTCCTCGTCGCGCGGGTGCGGATTGGTGATCGCGTTCATCACGAAACGCAGGCCGGCATCCACTTCCAGATTCGTCGCCTTACGCGCATACACCCGCTCGTAGACCTCCTGAATCTGCGCCTCGTAAGCCTGCTGTTGCTGAAACTCCGGCTTTGCCACCAGGGCTTGGGCCTGCTGGATGACGAACGGATTATTCATCATGAAAAGGGCCTGTTGCGGCACGGTCGTGACGTGGCGCTGCGGACTGGTCGAGTCCGGTGTCGCGAAGTCGAATGTATGGAAGACGCCGGGCAGATTCTGCCGGTCGACCAAGCCATAGACCGCACGGCGCTTGGCGAAAGGCGCGGTGGTCAATTCCACCGGCCGACCGCCAATGGCCGGATCGAGTTGTCCCGCGACCGCGAGTAAGGAGTCCCGCATCGCCTCGAAATCGAGCCGGCGGCGGTTCATGCGCCAGAGTAGACGATTCTCCGGATCGGCCTGGACTGCGTCGGTGCGCAGATCGCTCGTCTGCTGATACACGCTGGAAAGCATGATCGCACGGTGCAGCTTTTTCACCGACCACCCTTCGTTCATGAAGCGCGAGGCGAGGTAATCGAGCAATTCCGGGTGTGTGGGCGCATCGCCCTTCGTGCCGAAATCGCCCGGTGTGCGCACGAGGCCCGCGCCGAAGTGCAGATTCCAGACGCGATTCACGAATACGCGCGCGGTGAGCGGATTGTCTTTGCTGGCAATCGACTTAGCCAGTTCGAGACGACCGCTGCCATCCTTGAACGGCTGCGGGTCGCCCTTGCTCAGCACCTGGATGAAACGCCGTGGCACGGCCTCGCCGGGGCGCCCTGGATTACCGCGAATGAAGACATGCGGGTTCATCGGCTGCGGCGCATCCACCATCGCCTGCGGGCGCGGCGGCGCGAGCGGACCGGCGTTCAGTTCATCGATCTTGTTGCGCAGCTTTACCGAGTCCTGCTTGCCTTGCTTGTCGAGAATCTTCTCCTGGATGTCCGGCGGTATCACGGCCGGGACACCGAGCGCGCCGAGCGTGCGCAGGGCAAAGACCCGGCGCTGCGTATCCATGTATTTACCGAGCTGCCCCTCGAGATCACCGAGCTGCTTCTTGTATTCCACTTCGTTCGCCGGATCGTTCGACGAAGGGAGGATCGGCAGATCCTTCCACGTCGGCTCGACGGAAGAGGCAAATACACCATAGAGCGCGTAGTAGTCCTTCTGCAAAATCGGGTCGAACTTGTGATCGTGGCAGCGTGCGCAGGCGACGGTGAGCCCCATGAGGCCACGACAGACGACATCGATGCGGTCATCGATGATATCGGGGGTGCTATTGAGGAAGCGACGGCCCAGCGTGAGGAAGCCTAGCGCAGCCATCGGGCGCGGATCTTCCGGTGTCGCGACGCGATCGCCGGCCAGCTGCTGGATCACAAATTGATCGTAAGGCAGATCTTGATTCAACGCGTTGATCACCCAATCGCGATAGGTGTAGCTGAACGGGTACCGCCGCTCCTCGCCGCCGGCGAGGTAGCCCCGGGTATCCGCATAGCGGGCGACATCGAGCCAGTAGCGGCCCCAGCGTTCACCGTAGTGCGGCGAGGCGAGGAGGCGATCCACCACCTTGGCAAAAGCGTCCGGCGAACTGTCTTTCTCAAACGCTTCCACCTCGGCCTGCGTAGGCGGCAGGCCCGTAAGATCGAAGGTGGCGCGGCGCAGCAGGGTGCGCTTCGCGGCCTTTGGCGAGGGCGCGATTTCCTTCTCCTCCAGCTTGCCCAGGATGAATTGATCGATCGGCGACTGCGCCCAGTGCTTCTCATCTTTCACCGCTGGCGGAGTCGCCGCCTTCACCGGCTGGAGAGACCAGTGCGTCTTGGCGACGTCCATCGAGGCAGATCCCTTGACCGGGCCATCGTTATCCGGCCAGGGCATACCCATCTTGACCCACTGCTCCAGAGCAGCGATCTGCGTATCGGGGAGCTTGTCCGCCTTTTCCGGCATCTTGGAGTCGCCGATATGCTTGATGGACTTGATGAATTCGCTCTGATCCGGCTTGCCCGGCACGACGACCGGCCCTTCGTCGGTCCCCTTCAGAATGGCCGCCCGCGAGTCCACCCGCAGCGCGCCCTTTTGCTTATCCGGGCCGTGGCACTTGTAGCACTGCTCCACCAGCACCGGACGCACCTGCTTTTCGAAAAATTCGGTTTCCTGAGGGGTGATCGCCACCGCGCCGGGCACTACGGCACACACAAGCGCAAAAGTGGCAAAAGGGACAAATCGGGTCATTACGGCGAAAGTAACCCAACTCGAGACAAGTCGTTAGCGGTTTTTCCCTGTAGAGAGGGCGATGGACGCCTCACATCTGCCAGCCGACCCACCTGAATGTTGGAGCGCGAGCTCGAAAGCCTGCTGCACGGCCATCAATCGCCAGCCTCTTTTGCACACCATTCACGCCACATGGCGCGGTAGGCAGCTTCGATCCCGCGAGTGAAGCACGTGGCATCCATGAGCACGGAGGCTTCCATCCGCGCGCGCAATGTTCGCCGCAACTCCGTCAGGCGGGAAAGATCGCCGGCCAGTCGTTTCGCAGTGAACACAAACTCGCCGGATGAAGACGCGACCAGTTCAGGCAAACCGAGATTCGAGAGCTGACTCAATCCCGCTCGAGACACCGAAGATTCCCCAGCGAGACTGACGACCGGAACGCCCATCCATAGGGCATCGAGACTCGTCGTGTGGCCATTGTAGGGAAAGGTATCCAGCATCACGTCGATCCGATGGTACAACTCCAGGTAGCCAGCCCGGCCACGCGGCTCGACGAACTCCACGCGTTGCGTATCGATCCCCTCTTTCCTCAATGTCGCCAGCACCTGCTGGCGATGGCTGCCCGCGGCGCTCATGATTACCAGGCGCGAGTCTTGGACCTCGGCCAGTACTCGGCCCCACAGGCGCAACATCGGCTCTGTGACTTTGCAGAAATTATTCAAGCTGCCAAATGTCACCCCACCGTTTCTTTCCGCGGGCGCTGCATTCACCGCCAGTTCCATTCCGCAGGGATCATAACACCAAAAGCTGTCGAGGAGGTGGA
>JBGGMZ010000472.1:0-3874 GCA_041287745.1 Chthoniobacter sp.
CTCGACTGCGGTCCCGTGCGGCTTCCGTTGCGCTCCTTGAGTGAGAAGCAGGAGGGGCAACTGCGCGAGGAGCTCGATGCGGTAGGGTTTTTCGGTCTCTGCTCGCGCGCGTAGACCGGGCAAAGAGGAGGCCCGCGTTTGCGTGATGGCGGAGCTTGGACGGTCAGCTAGATTGGGCGCGTGAAGTTTCCCCAGACATGGTCGCTCCTCACTACGTTTCTCGGCATGGCGCTTTGCGCTGTGCCGGCTGTTGCGGAGACGGCGCGCGAAGATCCGAAGGCGTGGTGGTCGGTGCAGCCGATCGTTCGCCCCGCTGTGCCGCAAGGCGACGCCACACAATCACCGAACCCCATCGATGCCTTTGTTGCGGCCAAGCTGAAAGAGAAGGGCCTGGGCTTTTCCGCCGAGGCGGATCGTCGGACACTCATCCGCCGGCTGAGCTTCGATTTGCTCGGGCTGCCGCCGACGCCGGAGGAGGTGACGGCGTTCGTCGAAGATCAGCGTCCCGACGCGTATGAACGGCTCGTCGATCGTCTGCTTGCCTCTCCTCACTACGGCGAACGCTGGGCGCAGCACTGGCTGGATATCGCGCACTACGCGGACACGCATGGCTTCGAGCGCGACCAGCGGCGTGACAACGCGTGGCGGTATCGCGATTACGTCATCGAAGCGCTCAATTCGGACAAGCCATACGATCAATTTCTACGCGAACAAATTGCAGGTGATGTGCTTGCGCCGGACAAGCCAGCATCGGTGATCGCCACGGGTTTTCTCGCCGCCGGCCCTTGGGATTTTGTCGGGCAGGTGGAAACGAAAAGCGACATGCTCAGGCGTGCGGCGCGGGCGGGCGACCTCGACGATATGGTGACGCAAGTGATCACCGCGACCGTGGGCATGACGATCAATTGCGCGCGCTGCCATGACCATAAGCTCGATCCCATCTCGCAGCGTGAATACTACGGCCTGTGGTCGGTGTTTTCCGGAGTACACCGTGGAGACCGGGAAGTCAGTGCCGACGAGGTGCAGGCGCATGCTGCCAAGGTGGCGGCTTTGAATCGTGAACGCGCCGAGGTGGATCGCGCCGTCGGCCTGCTCGCGGGAGAATCGCTGGATCTGGCCGATGTTGTAGGTGGCGGCAACGGGCGCGGCACCGGACATGCCGGCGCGGGCATCGATCCTCGCACGGGAAAGGTGCAGGAGAAAAAGCAGAGCTTCCTCGATGACGCCGTGGCCAATCATTTCGTCCGTGGTCCCTCGCCTTTCATCGATGGTGTCGTCATTCCCAATGGCAGTGTCGATGGGCACGTGGCGGTACAGATCAGTTCCACTGGACTCGAGGTAAAGGACGTGCCGGCGACATCGGCGAAGGCGTGGGATGCGATCCGCAATGGGCCGGTGAACTCGCAAGCTTCGACCAAGCTCGGCGATGTCGATTACAGTAAGGACGGTCATACCATGCTCGGGCTGCACGCCAATGCGGCGATCACCTTTGATTTAGCCGCAATTCGCAAGGAATTGAACCTGGGTGAAATGCGCTTCCGGGCGACGGTAGGATACGGTGGTCATAGCGAAGCAGGCCGCGCCGATTTTCACATTTTCGTGGATGGAGAGCTGCGCGAGCGCCGGCTTGGTCTGAACGATCGCGCTGCGGGTGTGCCGGTGGACATAGCGCTACCAACGTCGGTACGATTCCTCACGCTGATGAGCACGGATGGTGGCAATGGCATTGGGCGCGATCAGATCTTTTTCGGCGATCCGAAGTTGTCTCCCGAAGCCTCACACCCGCTGGCGGAAAATGAGCGGCAGGAGCTCGATCGACTGAAAGCTCGCCGCATAGAGCTGGATCGGCAGATCAAGGCGCTGCCTGCACCAGCCAAGGTGTATGCCATCCAGACCAGCAAGCCGGAAGTGGTGCAGGTCCTCAAGCGGGGCAATCCGGAGACTCCCGCGGAAGCGGTGACACCCAGCGCCCTTCAATGGGCCACGCTGCCAGTGAGCCTCGGCAGCGAGGGAACCTCGGAGGGAGAAAGGCGCATGGCTCTGGCCCAATGGATCACCGATCCACGCAATCCCCTCACGCGGCGCGTGATCGTAAACCGGCTCTGGCACTACCATTTCGGGCAGGGCATCGTGAATACGCCGAGTGATTTCGGGCATGGGGGAGATCGCCCCTCGCATCCCGAGTTGCTCGACTGGCTGGCGGACGAACTGGCCGCGCGTGGCTGGTCATTGAAATCGATGCACCGGCTCATCGTGACGAGCCGCACATACCGTCAATCTTCCCAATTCAACGCGCAAGCCGCTGCGGTCGATGCGCAGAATCGCCTCCTCTGGCGGGTCAATCCCCGCCGTCTGGATGCGGAATCCCTGCATGATAGCGTGCTCGTGGTCGGCGGCACGTTGAACGCTTCGATGGGCGGTCCTGGATTTCGCGATTTCGATTACACCGAGGCCTACGCGCCAATCTATCGATACATCACGGCAGACCGGCCGGAGTTGTGGCGGCGCAGCATTTACCGGTTTGTCGTGCGGACGACGCCGCAGCAATTTCTGACGACGCTGGATTGTCCCAACCCTGCCAACCTGACGCCGGCTCGCGTGACGACGACCACCGCTTTGCAGGCGCTCGCACTGCTCAACAATGAATTCATGCTGAAGCAAACCGGCCACTTCGCCGAACGTGTGGAGCGGGAAGCCGGTGCTGAGAAGAGGGCTCAAGTGCGGCGTGCGTTTGAACTGGCGTTTCTCCGCCCTCCGACCGATGCCGAATCCGCCTCTGCCGAAAAGTTCTGCCAGGCCCACGGCCTTCCGGTGCTCTGCCGCCTTCTGCTCAATGCCAACGAATTCGTTTACCTCGACTGAACTATGAATCCGTTTCCCTGTGGCCGACGACAGCGCTTTGCCAACCGCCGTGATTTTCTTTGGCAGCTCGGTGGCGGCCTGGGTGGTGTGGCGCTGACCTCGATGCTGGCCAAAGCGGCGGAGGCAAAGAATCCGCTGGCACCCAAGCGACCGCATTTCGCAGCGAAGGCGAAAGCGGTGATTCAAATCTTTTGTCCGGGAGGGTTGAGCCACATCGATTCGTGGGATTACAAACCGGAACTCGCGCGGCGCAACGGGCAGCCGTTCGACGCCGATGGCAAGTTGCAGTTCTTTGCCTCGAAACCCGGTTCGTGCCAGGGGAGTTACTGGCCATTTCGACAGCACGGTCAATGCGGCCGGTGGATGAGCGATCTCTTTCCCCAGCTCGCGACCTGTGTGGACGACATGGCCTTCATTCACTCCATGCAGAGCAAGAGCGCGCTGCATGGCCCGGCGATGTTCATGGCGAATACCGGATTCATCCTGCCCGGATTTCCCTCGATGGGCGCGTGGGTGACCTACGGGCTCGGTAGTGAAAGCGACAACTTGCCCGCCTTTGTAGTATTGCCGGATCCGCGTGGGTTGCCTCCGGGTGGCGTGATCAATTGGGGGGCCGGCTTCCTGCCAGCGGTCTATCAAGGAACCACCTTGAAGACGGATGCCGCAGCCCCGCCGATCGAGGATCTCTTCCCGCCTAAATCATTCGCCGAAAGCCTCGCGGGGACGGAGCAGCCCGGGCGCGATTTTCTACGGGAACTGAATGTGCAGCATGCCGCGGCGCATCCTGGAAACAGCGAACTCGATGCCCGCATCGCGGCCTATGAACTCGCCGCTCGCTTGCAATTGAGCGCGCCGGAAGTGACCGACCTTCACGGGGAAGGGGAGACCACGGCAAAGCTCTATCAGCTCGAGCACGAAGACCTCGGGCCATTTGGGCGGCAGTGCTTGCTCGCCCGCCGCCTGGTGGAACGTGGCGTGCGCTTTGTGCAAATCTACTGCGGCGCGGAAAACA
>JBGGMZ010000473.1:0-5096 GCA_041287745.1 Chthoniobacter sp.
GCGCTCGGTGGCGGCGGGGGACTCCTCCAGGTCCTCGTCGCGATAGGCCTCGAAGACGGGGCGGCGATTGCGCACGGCCATCTTGAGCTCGAAGATGTTTTTGCGCAGGCGCGGCCAGGTGTCTTCCATGAGATTGAAGAGTTCCCACTGCGGGATGTGGGCGCCAGCGAGGGCGCCGCGCAGGGTCATCTCGATGTACTGCGGGGTGATGGTGCCGACCTGTGGGAGCATCCAGCGCTCGCGGGCTTGCGGGCGGAGGATGGTGGTGAGGGGCGGGGAAGAGGGCCGATTGGCAATGGAAGATGGCAGACGAGGTTTGCCTTTTGCGGCGGTGAGGGCGGTCCGGGCGAAGCTCGAAATACGGGTGGTGAGTTGGGAAATCTTCATGGGTGAAAGTTGGTTTGGTGGGTTCTCGTTTTGTCTCTCTGCGCCCTTTGCACCTCTGCGTTTGTCGCCGTGGCGCCATGGACCTCTCCTTCGTCGAGTCTGCGGTTCAATTTTTCAGCCACGGATGAACACGGATCAGCAGGGATGAGAGCGTTGGGTGAAGTGGCGCTACGCGCGTTTGAGGAACGCCCGGCGTGTATAGACCGAGGACATAGCTGACAGGTGTTCGGAGACATGACTGACACTTGCGGGATGCCTTGGAAATCCCCGACGACGATGTCCCTGCGACTTGAATTTGTAACCCTGGCGCAACCAGAAGGCGCCAACATCAGCGAACTCTGCCGACGATTCGAAATCAGTCGCGACATTGGCTACAAATGGCTGGAGCGCTATAGGGTGGAAGGTGCTGCTGGGCTCGCGGATCGTTCGCGGCGGCCGCACGCTTCGCCTGGGCGCATGGCGGAGGCGATGAGTCAGCGCATCCTGGAGTTGCGCGCCGTCCATCCGGCATGGGGGCCGCGCAAGCTGCGGCGGCGCCTGGCCGATCTCGGTGTGCCAGACCTGCCGGCGCCGAGCACGATCAGCGCGCTCCTGCGGCGCTCCGGGTGTATCGATGACGCCCACCGCCCGGCGGTGCCCTATGTACGCTTCGAGCGTCCCCGGCCCAACGAGCTCTGGCAAATGGACTTCAAAGGCCATGTCGCCATGAGCCGCGGCCAACGTTGCCATCCCCTGACCCTGCTCGATGATCATGCCCGTTACCTGCTCGGGTTACGCGCCTGTGCCAGGGAAAATGGCCCCACCGTACAGGCCCATCTGGCCGCGATCTTCGCTCGCTATGGGTTGCCCGAGAACCTGCTCTGCGACAATGCCCCGCCGTGGAGTGGCAGTGGTGGAGAATGGACTCCGCTGGCCATCTGGCTGATCCGGCTCGGGATCCGCGTGTTGCACGGCCGGCCTTATCATCCCCAGACCCAGGGCAAGGAAGAACGCTTCCATCGCACCTTGCAGGCGGAAGTCTTGAGCCGCACCGATCTGCGCGATCTGCCGCACAGCCAAAAGGTCTGCGACCACTGGCGGCCCATCTACAATCACGAGCGTCCGCACGAAGCGCTCGGCCTAGCCACGCCAGCCTCGCGCTACAGGCCCAGCGCACGTTCTCTGCCCAAGGTGCTGGCACCCATCGAATACAGCCCCGGAGATCACCTCTTCACCGTCAAAGGCAAAGGCGAGATCACCTGGAAAAATCGCACCTACTACCTCGGCAACGGCTTCGCCCAACAACCCATCGCCCTGCGGCCCAACGCCACCGACGGACTCTACGAAGTCTTCTTCTGCCATCAACGCCTCGGCTGGATCGATCTCCAGCAGCCCCCGGCCAAGTCCAAAAATCACTACCTCAACCTCCTCAAAACCAAACCCTGAGACTGCCGCAAAAAACTGTCAGTCATGTCTCCGAACACTTGTCAGCCATCTCCCCGGTCTATACACGCCGAGCGTTCCCTATCTGGACTCTGCGGTCGCGCACCGGCGCCCCATTGGATGTTGGGTGTTCGATGTTGGATGTTCTGCCTTTTGCTCAGCCCAGCCGCACCGGCTGGAAGAGGGGCCGCGCGCTGTTCTGCCCACCGCAGCGGATCATCCCGGCGGTTTGGGCGGTGATGGTGGCGCTGCTTTCGCCGGCGCCGGCGGCGCGGATGGCCAGGGCCAGGGCGGTGCAGCGGTCGCTGTGGCCTTCGCGGGTGCGCGGGGCCCAGTAGTTGTATTCGCCATTGGTCACGATCTGCTGCATGGCGTGCAGATCCTCGCGCACGGTGCGAGAGATGGGGATGCGGAGCTGGGCGGGCGTTGTGAATTGCCGGCGGAGCAGCGGGAACATCTCGCGCTTCAAGGCGACGGAAAAGGTGCAGAGCTCCACGCGGCCGTAGCTGTGCTGCGCGGGGTGCCACTGGCCGAACTCGCGCTTGAGATAATCGCCCAGGCCCACACCCGGCCCGGTGCAATCGAGCGCCACGCGTGTGGCACGCTGCAGGCGGCGCCGCAGGATATCCACCTGCTCGGGCGTCTCGGTATTGCGCAGCACCAGCACCTCGCGGGTCCAGAGCACGCCACCGCTGCGCTCCAGGGTCCAGCAGACCGTGGGATCATTCGACCGGCCGAAATCGATCCCGCAATAGACGGGATTGCCCCCGCGCATTTGCCAGAAGGCTTCGTCGGCTACCTCGCTCGCCTCCGCGCTCTCCGCCTGGGCGATGAGATCGTAGGGCAAGAGCACGGCGCTGGTATCGCGCGGGTCGCACTCGTACTCCTGCGCCCAGGTATCGTCATCGTCGAGCCCGGCGCGCAGCTTCTCCGCATCCACCGGCAGCCCGTCGCGGATGGCATCGTGAATCGTCACGCGATGGCCGCTGTAGCCATTGGCCTCGCGCTTTTCCCAGAGCTCGAAAAATTTGTTGTCGCGTCCGTTGAAAGTCGAGACCACGCGGATCTTCATGTCGCGGCGCACGGCCTCCACGTCCTCTTTGTTCGCCAGCCGCTCCACGCGCTCGAGGAAAGTGCCGGCGAGCGGATTCGTGAGCGAGGGAAACATGGCCGACCAGATGGCATCGGGATCCTCGTGATAGGCAAATTCATCGAGCACCACATTCGCGCTGTAGCCGCGGGCCGTGCTGGGATTGGCCGGGATGGCGATGATGCGCGAGCCATTGGCAAAGCGAATCTCGGCCTGCTTCATCAGCGCCTCACCGCGGCGGGATTCGGAAAACTCCTCCAGCGCCATCTTGAAGGCCCTCGCCCACTCCCGGCACTTCTCCAGCCACTCCAGCGCCTGGCGTTCGCCCGCGCTCAGGCACACCCACTTCGTGCCTTGGGCGCGGAGCGCATCGACCACCGCCTCGCAGGCGGTGGAAAAGGATTTGCCCGTCTGGCGCGATTGCACGCCGATCTTGAATTTCGCCGCATCGTCCACCCAGCGGCGCTGGTAGGGCAGAAGGAGCTGCAGCGGGCTGGGCATTTCTTCCTTCTCTTTTCCTCGTTCCTTCCCGCCCCTCCTCGCCCCGCGCACGGCAGCCGCAGCCGCGGACGGCGTGGGCGCTGCCGGCTGCTCCCGCCGGGTGGTGGAGCGCGCGATCTCATCGCGCACCGGTGAATGGGGGCGGAGAAATTCCGGCGTGGCCTCCGTCTCGGGCGGCCGATCCGAGGGCGGGGTGACGCCCACAGTGGCATCGACCATGCCAGCGTCCGACGCCGCAGTCGCGGGGGGCACCGGCTCGCGCGACGGGTGGGCAGAGCGAGGGGGCTTCTTTTTGACCGCCCGCGAGCGGGAGGTCTTGGGTGTGGGCGATTTCATTCCTGGCCGAGGATTTTCCGAATGCGGCGGGCCTGCTCCTCCGCGGTGATGGTGGAGTCCTGCAGGGTCGATTGCGCATCCTGCATTTTCTTTTCCAGTAGGATGAGGCGGCGCTCGGTGAGGAAGACTTCGCTGGCTTTGAGGTCGACCTTGCGCTTTTCCAAGTCGAGCTTTTCAAAGGCGAGGATCTGCTTGTCGGTGAGTGCCTGGTAGACGGCCTCGAAGCGCCGCTGTGCGAGCGCCTCGCGGATGCGGGCCTCCCAATTGGAGGGCAACTGACCTTTCTCGATCTCGGCCTGGCTCTTCGCCTGGCCGATCTTCCAGAGGAAGGAATGTTGCTGGTAAAAGAACCTCACGGCGCTGGGCGTGGTGCGAATGCCAAAGGTCTCCTCGATCTGGCGGGCGCATTTGGTATTCGTGAGGCCAAGGCCGAAGAGCCAATCGCACACCGCCCGGCGGCGAGTTTCCGTGCCCAACGCGCCCCACAGGGAATCGGCGGAGACGGTGGCGCGATTTCGCTGCCGCATTCCATGTTCGGCCATGGCGATACGATCTCTTTCCGCCTGGGCGGTCCTTTCCTTGAGATCATCGATAGACGGGAGCGATTCCGCCGGAGCGGGCTCCGCGGAGGGCGGGTTCTGCGATTTGCCGGAGGAACGGCGACGAGCGGGAGACGTTTTCATCGCAGCAAGGCCGCCTCCCCGGCTTCCGTGATGAGCCACTTGCGCGACTCGGGGTCGAAGTCATCGCGCAGGAGGACGATGCGCGGCGCCTCGGCGGTATTGAGGGCCTGGAGCGCGGCGGCGAATTCCGTGGCTTTGGCCGGCGGGCGGACAACGCCATTCACTTCCGTGGCGAGTTGCTCCTCGGGAAGGGCGTAAGGTTGACAAATGCGCAGGCGATCGAGGATCGCGCGGGCGAGGGTGGTGGTGCGGGTCATGAATTCTTGGTTTCGAATTTCTGGTTTCTTGTTTGCTTCGGATTTGAAATTCCAAGCGCGAAGCGGTCTCGCTTCGCTCTGCTTTGGTTTGTGGTTGGTCCGCCGCTGTGCCCCTTTCCGTCTGCGGGGGCGGCTCTCAGGGCAAAGCGGCCCCCCGGCGTTGCTCATGTTTTGTAACATGGCGCGGATGCGGTGATGGGCTGCAGGTGGAGGTTGGGGGCTTCTTCGCAGTCGCCGTAGTTCAGACGGAGGATGGCGGGGATGAGTTGTTGCTCGAGGATGCCGGCGGTGAACTTGGCGGCGGCGTCGATGATGCCGCTGCGGACATCGGCGTGGACCTGGCCGAGGGCGTGGCTCCCGCCGCCCGCGCCCATGCCGCCGGTGTCGGTGGTGAGGGTCTGGCCTAACACGAGGAGGTCG
>JBGGMZ010000474.1:0-38590 GCA_041287745.1 Chthoniobacter sp.
GACGATGAAGTCGAGGTCCTTGTGGTGCTTCTTGGGCATGTCCTTGACGAGTAGGGACCATGGCACTTCGCGCCCCTCGACGAGGCTCTGGTACATGCCGAACACGTCACTGCCCCACTGAGGCTCGTAGGTGCAGAGCGAACCCGGCGCGTGCAGGATGCACGGATCGATGAGCCAGCCGGTGCCGACCTTCAGGCGATACGCCTTCGAGAGATCGAGAATGCCATTGTCACCCTTGTTCCAATTCTCGAGGGTTTTGCGGACTTGCGCCTTGGTCGTGCCGGGCTCGAAGCCCATGAAGGTGTAGGGAAAGTTGTTGCCGACGTTATTGTGCTGCGGCGGGAAGTAGTAGGACTCCGGCTTGCCTTCCTGGCCCACAAGCGCGGCCTGCTTGGCCGACTGGTGCATGTGGTGCGGGATCGGGCCCATGTTGTCGAAGAACTTCGAGTAAACCGGCCACTTCTTGTATTTGCCCCAGATCTTCGAGCCGATGAGCGTCGCGCCGCACTCAGCCACCGCCTGCTGGAGGGTGAAGCGCTGCTTGCCCACCACGACGTAGCTCAGGCCTTCGTCGGGCACGCGGCCTTCATTTGCCGCGGGGGTCGTGCTGGCGAACCAGCGCTCGTCGATGCCGCCGCGATTCAAGCCGTAGGCGTAAAGGTCGTCCGGATGCAGCTTGAGGCGCTTGCCCGGCTGGAGGAAGGAGCGCGGCACCCAGCACGGGGCGAGGCGCAGCAGGCCACCCGTGCGCTGCAGCTCGGCTTCCACGGTTTTGGCGACTTTGTTTTTGACGGTCTTGAGGTTGAGGACGGAGTTCATGCGATGGGGTTGAAAACGATTTTCTTGGGAAAACGCGGGGTGCTTTTCTTTCAAAGCCCCGGCACGGGGTCAAGGCTCAAGCCCCATCCCGCCGTGGAGGAATACGCGACGGCACAAATTATTTGCCGGTCGCGCAGGTCTCTATTACCTAACGCGCCCTTCACGCGTTCGCGCAAGCGCGAGCCGCACCATCATGTCTTTCATTCCATTCCGCACACTTTTTCTCTCCAGCCTCACCGTAGTCACCTTCCTCGCGGCACATTCTTCGGCGGAAGCTGGGACACTCGTGAGCGTGGACCTCGGCACGACGACGCAGAGCGGCTTTCAGCAATGGAATGTCGGCGCCGATGGAACAGGTCTGCGCACGACGACGTTCACTATTACGGATTTTGTCTCGGTTCCTGGCGGGCTCCTCACCGCCTACCTCGGCGCGGGTAACGATGCGACCAATATCAACAATGACAGCGGTACGATCAACACTCGTATCCGCGCGAACGCGCCAGCCAACAGCGGCAGCTTTACCCTGACGAATCTGCTGAACGATCGCGTTGTTTCGACCACAGGTGCAGGTACTGGTTTGTTTCTTTCCCTCTCCGGTTTTGCGCCCTCCACCACGTTTACGATTCAAGTGTGGGGCTACGATACGCAGAACTCGCCGGCTACCGGCGCGAAGCCCGGCACCTTCACTCTCTACGACCGGACCGCCGGCGCGAATACCTCCCTCGGCAGCTTCACCACCACAGCCGGTCAGTTGCCCACGGATAACAATACCTTCAGCGTCATTGGGACCGTCACCTCCGACGCCAATGGGGTGATCGTCGTGGAATCGATCAGCAACATGGATGGCACCGGCATCATGAATGGCTTTGTGGTGTCCACAGTGCCCGAACCCGCCGCGACTTCACTCGCCCTGTGTGGGATCGTTACCCTCGCCGCGCGCCGTCGCCGCCGACCGACTGCGCGCTAACCGCTCCCGATTTCCCGGCCGGCCGAGGACATGAATTGGGTCACCAGCGCGTGCTCAATTTCTTCTTCGTGATCGTCAATCACATCGCCCCCCGTTCGCCTCCCACCGCATCCAAGATTAGAACTGGAAGTAAATGAAGTCCTGCGATGTGTCGCTCCGCAGGAATAGGATGCCAAGAAATAGCGCTAGCGAGGTGGCGGTGGCTGCGGTCCATGAGAGGCCCGGCCATTCCATCCAGCGCCGCATGCGCTCACGCAGCAGGAGGTCCCACACGGCATGCAGGACGAGCGGCGCGGCAAAGAAAGCCGTCATGGTCGTGAGATAGGTCGCCACGCGCCAATCGCTCGCCGAAGTGGCCGACGGCGAAAGCGTGAGATCGCGCCAGAGCTGCTGCACGTCATGCTCACGGAAGATCAGCCAGCCGATATTGGTCAGCACGAACATCAGCGCGATTTGCAAAATCCGGATACCCGGCACGGTTTGCCAGCGGCCGGGCACGATCGCTTCCACCCCGCGATAGACGATGGTGAGCAGCGCGTAATAGAGCCCCCAGATGACGAAATTCCAGGACGCCCCGTGCCACAGACCCGTGAGGAAAAAGACGATCACGAGATTCCATATGGTGCGTCCGTTCCCCATGCGTGAACCTCCCAGCGGGATGAAGACGTAGTCTCGGATCCAGGTGGAAAGCGAGATGTGCCAGCGGCGCCAAAAATCCGACGGCGATGATGCCAGATACGGATGGTTGAAGTTCGGCGACAGGTCTAACCCGAAGAGCCGTGCCGTGCCTCGCGCGATATCCGTATACCCCGAGAAGTCGGCGTAGATCTGGATGCAAAATGCGAACACGCCCGCCCATAAAACGGCGAAGGAGGGATTCGCCATGGCAAAGACTTTGTTGGCAGTGATGGCTACGTTGTCGGCGATCACGAGTTTCTTGAAGAACCCCCAGGCCATCAGAATGAGCGCATCAGCCACGATGCCTGGCTGCACGGTGCGCGGGCTTTGGATCTGGCTCAGCAAATTCCCGGCGCGCTGAATCGGCCCGGCCACTAGTTGAGGGAAGAAAGAGACGAAGAGCGCGTACTGGGAAAACCGATGGCAGGCGCGCACATGCCCTCGGGAAACATCCACCACATAGCCGATGCTTTGGAAGGTATAGAACGAGATGCCCGCCGGCAGTACGACATTGAGCACCGGCAGAGATGCAGGCAGATGCAGCGCGGTGAGCAGCGCCGCCACATTCCCCGCGAAGAAGTTGAAATACTTGAAGACCGCGAGCAGGGCGAGATTGCTGGTCACGCTGACGGCCACGAGCGAGCGCTTGCGCTCCGGCCGCGCTTCGATTCCCCGCGCCACCCAGTAATCGATGATCGTCGTGGCGGCGAAAGGCAGCAGAAACCACGGCTGCGCAAAGCCATAGAAAACGAGGCTGGCAGGAACCAGAACGAGATTCCGCCAGCGGGCCGGCGATGCCCAATAGATCGCCAGAACAATGACGAGAAAAACGACGAAGGGCAGACTCTGGAAAATCATCGCGCAGCCTCCCGGTTGACCAGCGGCCCCACGTTTCGCCAAAAGAGCTCGCTATAGCGCGGCACCATGGCCTCCGCCACGTGGTCTCCCGACCCATAAAAATCCAGCACCACGTCGTCCTGGTGCGATTCATCGTACAGACGGACGCCCGCTTGCTCGAGATAGGCGCGCAGCGCACGGTCGTATTCTCCCATGGTGGGACTTTCCTCGCCTTGCGTTCCATCGGGTCTCGGGCGGCGCTTGATTTTGTAGAAGATTATTTCGATTCCCGCCTCGCGCGCCATTGCCACCATGTGCGGCAGGAAGGATCTTTCAACGTGATCGGCAAAGATATGGTCATCTGCATCCAGGCTGGAGAGCATCCCCTCCCCGGTCTCATCCACCGTACTACCAAGTCGCAAGTTTTGCGTGCGGAAGAGACGCTTCGCCGCACTGCGGATTCCCTGGTATTCACGGCTGCTGGCTATGAGATCGAGCGCCCACGCTTGCATGGTTTCGCGTGCCATATCGCGCCGCCGATCCATGGGATAAATCGTCTGCACCAGGCCAGCCATGGTCTTCGGCGTTTCTTTTCCCACCGGAGCGATCAACTTTTCCAGTAGTGGCTCCGCTTCGCGCATGAAAGGTTCCAGCGCCTTGCGATAACTCCCGGCGGTACGGTGCGCGGGTAATGTAAGCTGCCGGTTCCGATAAGGGATGATCACGGTCTGCGGCAGATGCTTTTGAACGATCACCAGGTTCTTCATCATCAGATACCAGGTCGCCGAGCTGCTGCCACCGCGTGAAACCACGGAACAACGCTGTCCGGAAAGTCGGGTCAGAATCTGCGGGTCGATGCGCGACTCCAGCATGGAATCGCCAATGAGGACGATTTGTGGATGCTCCCGGCTCAAGGTGCGCACAGGTTCGTCGTCGAAGGGCGCTTTCGGGGTCGGGCCAAAGGCGAACAGGGTCGGCAAGCCCAGCACCACGACGACCATCGCGGCCACTGTAAGCCAGGTCCAGCGCGCGGCAGGTGGGGACGATGAAGGAGAATCCATCATGAGAAGAAATCGAAATTACGGGCAGATGAAAGTGAAGCGTGTCGGAACGAGTCCGCCGTGCGCCAAGCGCTCGCCTTGCAGCGAAGCACGCGGAAGGGAGGGAGCAACTATCCGCCCGAGGGCCGGGCGCTGGCGAGGTAAACTTCATCGCAGCGCGAGTTTGTACCGTGCCGACGGGAGTCTGTATCCACCACCCCAGCCAGATCGATTTGCTTGGCGCTTTCGCCGCGATTCACGCTAAATCCGCACGGATGCCCCCCAGAAGAAAACCGCGCTTTCGGCTTCTCAAGAAGTTCCTTTTGTTGGCCAAGGCCTTCTTCACAGGGGGCAGCAAACGCCCGGCTCGTCTATGGTTCGCCGCCCTGCTGGGTCTCTGCGCCGCAGCCGGTGTGGTCCAGATTTTCGTCAGCTTTACGATGCGTGATTTTGTCACCGCACTTTCCCAGCGCGATCACACCGGTTGGGTGCGCGGCTTGTGGAAGTACGTGGGTCTGCTTTTCATTTCCGTGCCCGTGGGCGTCTTCTATCGCTATTCGCAGGAGCGGCTCTCGCTTGTCTGGCGGCGCTGGATGACCCAGCACCTGATCAAGCGTTATTTCTATAACCGCGCCTATTACCGGATCCGCACTTCGGAAAGCGTGGACAATCCAGACCAGCGCATCACAGAGGACGTGAAGGTCTTCACAATCAGCGTCCTCAATTACTTTTTCATCATCGTCAATTCAGTCGTTTCCCTTGTCTCGTTTCTTTGGGTTTTGTGGACTATTTCCGGCCGTCTCGTTACCGCGCTGGTGCTCTACGCCATATTAGGGACGGTCGTCTCCATTCTCTTCGGCAAGCGTCTGGCCGGCCTGTATTTCAACCAGTACCAGCGCGAGGCGAATTTCCGCTACGGATTGGTCCGCGTTCGTGAAAACGCGGAATCCATCGCCTTCTTTCGCGGGGAAAAGCGGGAGCACCGCGATCTCATCGAGCGTTTCGCCGAAGTCTTTGAAAATTGGCTCTGGATCATCGGCTGGAATCGCAACCTGACCTTCTTCCTCAACGGCTATAACTACCTTGCGCTCATCGTTCCAAGTCTCATCGTCGGGCCGATGTATATCAGCGGAAAGATCGAGTTTGGCGTGGTCACTCAGGCCGAAAGCGCTTTTGCTGTCGTGCTAGCTGCGCTGACGGTCATCAAAGACCAGATCGAAGGCTTGAGCTCATTTTCCGCCAGCGTACGCCGCCTCGGCGACTTGTGGGACAATCTCGATACCTTCGACGAGGAGGACAAGCGCGAGGCAGAGGAAGACCAGATTGAAGTCAACGAAGAGGCCCTCTATCTCAAGCTCGACGACGTGACCGTGCAAACGCCCGCGGGCGAGAAAGTCCTCGCGCGCAATCTCAGCTTCCAGCTCCCGCGGCGCGGCAGCCTGCTCATCATGGGTGAAAGCGGTTCCGGCAAGAGTTCTCTGCTGCGCACCATTGCCGGCCTGTGGCAATCCGGCACCGGCGCGATCGATCGCCCGGCGCACAAGCGCCTCATGTTCCTCCCGCAAAAGCCCTACATGGTGCCGGGCAGCCTGCGCGCGCAGCTCATGTATCCGCTCAGCGAGGAAGACGCCGATGACGAAGCGATCGGCAAGGCTATTGAGCAAGTGAACTTGCAGGACATCTACGATCGCGTGGACGGCGACCTCGGCAAGATCGTCGACTGGACGAACGTACTCTCGCTCGGCGAGCAGCAACGGGTCGCCTTTGCGCGACTATTCCTCAAGCATCCTTCCATTGCCTTCCTCGACGAAGCCACCAGCGCCCTCGACGAGGAAAACGAACGCCTGCTCTACGAGCGCCTCCGCGAATCCGGCATTGCCTTCGTCAGCATCGGCCACCGCTCCACGCTTAAGGAGTTTCACGACACCTTGCTCGTCCTCAATAAGGATGGCAGCAGCGAGATGGGCCCACTCAAACGCGAAAAGAAAGCTCATCTCCGCAAAAGGCATTTGAAGGAGTAGCGAATCCGGGTGTGCGTCGGCGGTGGTTAACTCATCGACCGGAAGCCAGCTTCCCCTACAGGGGTCTACCGGAAAGCGAGTCTGCGCGACCTGTGCCCGCTACTTCGCAAACGCCGGTGATTTCTCGTTTCCGCCGCTTTGGAGATACGCGATCAAATCGAGGACTTCGTCCTGGCTCAACGTGGAGAGCAGGCCGGGCGGCATGAGCGACACCGGGGAAGCTTCCTTCTTCACAATGTTTCCCTTGGGGATGTTCTGCTTCGTGCCGTTGAAGGGATCGACGATGAGCGTGACGAGGTAATGGTTTTCATCCGCCACCTGTCCGCCGACGATGCTGCCATCCTTCATGGTGAAGAGGAAGCTGGCGTACTGCTCGCTGATCACTTTCGACGGCTCGACGATCGACTCGAGGATATCGTGCGCGCTGAAACGGCTGCCCACCGCGGTGAGGTCGGGGCCGACCGCACCGCCCTTGGCCAGGCCGCCGGTGCCGGCGAACAGGTGGCACTGTGCGCAGAGCACTTCGCCAAAGAGCTTCTTGCCACGGGCAAAATCCCGGCCCTTTTTTACGCCATCAAGCACCGGATCGAGATCGGCCATGGCCCAATTTTTCACATACGGACGCGACGGCATGACAAACGCCGCTTTCGGCTTATCGCTCGTCTTTTCGGCGAGCGCGAGGAGAGCGGGGCGCTCGGCATCGGATACCTTTTCCAAGGCAAGGTCGCGGATGCGCAGGAGGAATTTCTTGGTGGAATTGCCGCCACGATAGTCCTGCATCTTCGAGAACCACGCGAAGTAGTGCTCACGTTGGGCGGGTGTCCAGGTGGTGGCTTCGCGCAGGCAGAGCGCATACCAGATCTGCTCCGCCGGCTCCTGGCTTTCGTCCATGAGCTTGAGCGTCTTTTCCACCACATCAGGGGCGCCGAGATAAACGAGCAAGGAGCATAGCTCGCGATTGAGCGCGAAGCTCTTCGCGGGATATTGCCTGCCCAGTTTCTCGATGCCCACTTGCACGAGATCGGTATTCGGCCGGCCCTGCCGCGCAAGGGCGACTTCGATGACGCGCAGCTTGATGAGCTTGAGCTCCTCGTCGAGTGAATCGAGTGGGTATTTTCCGAGCGCCTTCAAGACCAGTTCCTGATCATCCTTCGTGCCCATGCGAGCGAGGGCGAGCAATCCCATGAGGCTATCGAGCGCTTTCACCCGAGCCTCATTTTTGATCTCGATGCCCGGGCCATCGATGATTTTGGACGCGGCGGGTACTTGAGGTTCCTCGAGAGCCAGTTTGCGCAATTGATCCAGCGGCAGTTGTTCAGCCCGGAGACGAGCGGCAAAGTAGATGAAACGATCGTTGTCATCCGCTGCCTTGGTGCGGATTTGCACCTGCTCATGGGGTGCCCGATCGAGCGGACGTTCCAATTCATGTCGAAACGCCCGGGCGGCTTTCGCTTCCGGGGTATTCGTAGGACTCGTGTCCACCAGCTTCGCTGCATCCGCCTCGCTGCCGGTCCAACTCACTCGATACAAAGCCGCCTGCGTGCCGCGGCCGCCCACGGTGAAATACATCGCGCCATCCTTGCCGAACTGCAGCGCAGTGACCGGCATCCCTTTTCCGCGCACAAATTCCTCCACGTCGTCGCTCTTCAGCGGGCCGGTGAGGTGATACGGCGGCACGTCGTTCTGCGCCGTGTAGCTTGAGCCCTTCGGGTGCATGTGAATCGCGAGGATGCGACCGAAGGTCCAGTCGAGGATGAAGAAGGCACTCTTGTATTTTGCCGGAAAATTCGACGGGGTTCCGAACTCCACTCCCGTCGGACAGCCAAGTCCGATATTCACAACCGCGGGCAGCGAGTCGGCGTAGTAGTCCGGCCATTTCGAAGAGCCCTCGCGGAAGCCATACTCACCACCGGGCACTATGTGCAGGATTCGCGTGGGGCGATACCACGGGAGCGCGACGTCCCATTCCATGTCGCTGTCGTAGGTGAAGAGCTCGCCATCCGCGTTGAAGGCGATGGCGTAGGGATTGCGGAAGCCGCCGGCCACGAGATCCCACTTGTTGCCGTTTTCATCAGTCTTGAGGATGTAGCCGTAGGGGCTGCGGACCTTGTCGAAGAAAGTGGCGACCGGGTCCTTGATACGGGGCAGCAGATCGTCTTCCGCGTAATTGCGATACGAGGAATCCGTCGACGTGCCCTCGATGAGCGGCGTGGCATTGCCGTGGACGATATAGATGGATTTGCCATCGGGGCTAAGCACGAGAGCGTGCGCGCCGTGTTCGCCAGCGCCCCCGGGGACTTTCTTGAAGAGTGTCCATGAGTCGAGTGCATCGGCGCCCTTCGAATCCTTCAACCGATAGATCCCCCGCCCTTCCGGGCCGTCACCGCTCACATAGAGCGAATCGAAGGCCCAGAGCATGCCCATGGCGTCGCCCACCGGAGCGGGCACCTTGTCCCACTGCGCGATGTGGCCTTGAGCATCCAGTGTCGCGCGCCACAGCCCACCCCAAGTGTCTTCTTTCTTCATGCCCGCGCCGGGCGGCTTGCCCTGCGGTGAGATGTAGAGGCGGCCCTTGCCATCGATCGCCATACAGATCCATGAGCCCTCCTCCTTGCTTGCGGATTTCAGGAGCTCGGCCTTGAAGCCAGGGGCGAGAGTCAATTCCTCGGCGGGGGTGGAAGGAGGCGCTGTCTGGGCGAAGACCAGAACGGGCGACAGGACGAAAGCGGCGAACAGGGAGAGGCGCATGGGAAGGAACAGGAGTGAGAACGGGATATGCA
Organism: Chthoniobacter sp.; assembly: GCA_041287745.1. Lineage (GTDB taxonomy): Bacteria > Verrucomicrobiota > Verrucomicrobiia > Chthoniobacterales > Chthoniobacteraceae > Chthoniobacter. The sequence continues at coordinate 9,143 of JBGGMZ010000474.1, forward strand.
AGCTTCAGGAGACACAGACTTCAAGCGTGGTGTGGGAGGCCCCGTCCAGCGCAGGACAGTCTGTGTATATTCACGAGCAGTCTTGATGAAACCCGCGACCGCGCTGCGTCGTGGGGAAAATTTTCGGCCTTGCTCCCAGATCCACCTCTTCGAGCCCATCTCTATCCGCGCCAACTCGCTTCTACCGGCTGTATTTCTCCATCAGTTGCACCTTTTCCTTCAGCACCTGCACGATGAGCGGTCGCAAGTGCTCGATGCCTGTCGGATCAGTCAGCGTCTGCACCGTCATCACGCCCTTGTTCATCGTCACCCAGCGCGGCGCCTCCCGCACGGTCCAGCGTTCGATCACGATCTCATGCACGATGTGCTCCATGTGAGCACGCAGGTCTGGAGTGGATGCCGCTTCGCGAAAACCATCGGCCAGCGTCTTGCAAATCGCCGGCATGGCCGGATCGCCAGCCATGCCCGGTGCCGCGTGAATTTCCACAGCATTGCCCACGAGACGCTCGATATCCGCCGATGCTCCGACGACCGCCTCGTCTTGCGATCGACGTGCGGCGATCCCTTGCGGTGGCGTCGCGGCGGACCAAACTAAAGCAGCGAGCGCCACTTTCATGGCTAGGGAGGGAACTTTAAGATGGGCGCGCATACCAAAGGCTTCGAGGCTCAGGGAATTCCCGGTCGCATCACACAGGGAACTGATCGGCGGCCCGGCGGGATGGGCTCAACCGAAACGTCTCATTTCTCCTGTCCGCGCCTCTACGTCTCCGCGTCTCTACGTTTTAAAAATAGGCCGTCCGCGGCCCGCTCGGCTGGGAGATGCTTTTCCCCCTACCTTCCACTCTGCCCGGAAAGCATGCGCAGGAAATCGGACGCCTCACTATAGCTTGGGTCAATTTTCAAAGCGCGCCGTGCGGCGTCGGTGGCCTCTCGCATCCGTTGATTTCGGGCGAGGATGGTGGCCGCGGCATACGGCGCCTGGGCGTTTTGCGGATCGAGCATTTCCGCACGGGCGAGTGCCTCCAGTGCAGGCTGCACCTCGCCCGCGGCATTGCGCGCAAGACCGAGATTGTACCACGCGCGCCCAAATTGCGGATCGAGCTGCACCGCTTGCTCCAGTTCTCCGCGCGCTTGCACAGAACGGTTTGCTTCCGCCAAGCCGAGTGCATAGGTGTAACGCAGTTGGGCATCCCGCGGCGCCAGCTTCACCGCTTCCGCGAGTTGCTCCACGGCCTCGCCGGATCGCCCGGCTACGCTCAGCGCGATGGCGTAGTTGCTCCGCAACGGTGCCGAGCCGTGATCCCAATCCACCGCCAGTTTGAAGGCCGCCAGCGCACCGGGACTATCGCCTCGATCTTCCAAATAGGTAGCCCATTGCGTGAGCCCGGTGGGCTGGTCACGATTGATATTCAGGTAATGCACCAGTTCGCTCCCCGCGCGTGATTCAGGGTCCACGGTGCGACGCAGTCCCCACGCCGCATCGATGCGCACCGAGCGCGAAGGATCGTCGAGCAGCGCTGCCGGCACTCCCACGCCATGCTGGTTCGCTGCCGTCATATTTGCCCCCAGCGCCCGCGCCGCCATGCTGCGCACCAGTTCGCTGCTGTCTTTGGTCGCCACCTGCAAGGCTGGCAATACGGCTGGGTCATGCGCGTAGCCGCGCAGCAAATTCGCCGCGACCGCGCGCCAAAATGGGTTCTTTTCCTCCCCCAACATCTTCAGCAAATTCGTCTGCGCACCCGGTGCTCCCGTGCGCGCCCGCGCCACCGATTGAGCTCGCGCGCGTGTCGGGCGATTCATCTTTTCGCCGTACCACTTTGTAGTCGTCTCCAGCGCCCAATCGGCCGTCTTATCCGCATGGCAACGATTGCACGAGTTCGGCACGTTGTGTTCCTTTGTCAGCAGCGGATCGGGAATGGTGAAGCCGTGATCGCGCCGCGCGTGGCGCTGCATATAGGTATTCTGCGGCATGTGGCAATCCACACACCGGCTGCCTGCCGTACCCGTCTTGTGAAAGCTGTGATCGGGATCGACGATCTGCGGCGCCACCGCCACTGATGGCACCACCACTGCGGGCGTTCCATGGCAGCGCATACAGAGCGCATTGCCCTCCACCACATTCTTGCTCGTGTGCGAGTCATGACAATCCATGCAGCGCACGCCGGCCGCGTGCATTTTGCTCCCCAGAAAAGATGTGAGCTCGTAGTCCTCGTCGTGCACCTGCCCATCGGGATAAAACAGCTCGCTCTCATCCGGAATGCTCAACGCGAAATGATCGGTGAATTTTTCACCCGGCACGAAATCGCCCGTCAACTCCACGCGCCGCGCATGACACATCCCGCAAGTATCCAGCATTTGGTCGCGCGAGAGCTTCACAAGATTCGGATCGCCCTTTTTCTGCGGATACGCCTTCTGCCAGTCGGTGTGTGCCTTCATCGGACCGTGACACGCTTCGCAGCCCACTGTCATTTCGGCCATTGTGGTATGATAGCTGTCGCTCGCGAAGTCGTAATTCTTCCGCACCCGCGTGTTGTGGCAGGAGGCGCACATCTGGTTCCACGTCATCCCCCGCCCCGTCCAGTGGCCCCACTCGCCCGGCACCCGATCTTCATTGCCGTAAACGTCAAACCACTCGGCCTTGTGCGGATCCCAGGCGAGTTCCGTCGATTGCCAGCGTCCGCCCGGCGCCGCGACCAGGAACTGCCGCAGCGGGTCCACGCCGATCACGCGATCGGGGGTAAAATTTTCCTTCGGCCCTTTCAGTCCCAGCGTCGCCAGGATGAACTTCCCACCGTCCACCCGCGCTTCCGAAACCTGAGTACCCGCCTTGATTTGCTTCGCCGGCTCAAAGGCCGCCCCATCGATCTTTTCCTCCACCTTCCGTTCCGCCAACCCGTGATGCGAATCCTGCCACTTGTCGAACTCCCCTGAGTGACACTCCCGACACGATTGCGAGCCCGCATATCGTGCCATCGTCTCCCCCTCGGGCGCCAAGCTGAGCTTGGCCTTTGGCGGCGGCGTAGGTGGCGGCTCCTTTCCGTGATCGGATGGCGGCCACGGCCGGCCCAGCATGAACCACACAGCCAGGCCGAGCAGCAGGAGGAAAAAGATCGCGAGCCACACGCCCATGACACGCTCCCAGAAGGTGGCTTTGACATCGGCTTTCGATGCACTGGCGGGCGGCGAGTTTTTCTTCTTACGGCGACTCATGTCGGGACAGTGTGGCAGAAGGCGCAAGCCGCTGTCACCGTTCTGTTTTGATATTTGTGCTTCAACCGGCCTTCTCTGTGGCGAAGATCAGCCGCACGCAAAAATTGCTCCCACCAAATGGTGAAAAGCTGCTTGCCGTTGGGAAATTTTGCGATAGTTTCCGCCCTCTCTCAAAGCCAGTGTAGCTCAGTGGTAGAGCAGCTGTTTCGTAAACAGCAGGTCACGGGTTCGAATCCCGTCACTGGCTCCAGTCTCCGTTTTTCCTTCGGCGAAGCATTTGAGTTCTCTCCGTAGCCGGGTGTAAGCTGGCGGCGTGCGGATCCCCCTTCCCTCTTTCCAACTCGATCGCATTCTTCTGCTGATTGCAGCCTTTGCGCTCATCACGCTGATCGGTTACGCCGACTACGTCACGGAATGGGAGTGGAGCCTGTTCATCTTCTACGCCTTCCCGATCCTTCTCTTTGCCCGGCGCGGCGATCTGCGCCTCGCCATCCTTGCTGCTGTGCTCTGCGGCATCGCATGGTTTTGGGCAAACATCAGCTCGCATCCGTACCGCACGACGGGCGGTTATACTTGGGCCTCGGTCAATCGCCTCGCCTATTTCATCTTCGTCGCGATTGGCGGCACCGCGCTGCACAATCAACGCGAAGAGATGCGCGCCCGGTTGCAGGCCATGCAGCGCGCGCAGGCACTGGAACACGAGATCGTGCGCGTCAGCGAGCGGGAGCAAATGCGCATCGGTCAGGATTTGCATGATGGACTCTGCCAGCAGCTAGCGGCGATCGATTGTGCCGCAGCGTGCCTGAAGGCCGATCTGGAAATCGAGGCGCGTCCGGAGGCGGGCGCCGCGGATGCGATTCAACACATGCTGCGCGACGCCGTGCTGGAAGCGCGCAGTCTGGCACGGGGCATCTCGCCCGTGCATGCGGATGCGGATGATCTCCCGGCGGTGCTTGAAGAGCTCGCGGACAAGACCAATCAACCCGGCGGCGTAGTCGCCACCTTCACTCAGACTGGCGACGTCCGGCGCGTGGACCCGCAAACCGCTTTGCATCTTTACCGGATTGCGCAGGAGGCGGTGCGCAATGCGCTCAAACACGCACAGGCGTCCCGCATCGAAATCCAATTGCAGGAGGGCGATGCCTTGAAAGTGTCCGTCGCCGACAATGGCGGCGGGTTTGTCTTCAGGTCGACTTCAAAAGGGATGGGCGTAGGAACGATGCGCTACCGGGCCCGGCTCATCGGTGCGGAACTCCACATCGCTCCGCGGGAGGGCGGCGGGACAATCGTGACATGCATCCTGCCGCTGACGATTCCGGCTGCCACGGGGACAGCACAATCCTGATCCACCGGCAGTCGAAGCCGGAAGAAGCGCATCGACGCTTTCATTGGTCCAACCACTTGCGGCACCATTGATTTTCCAGCAGAGCCGCGCTGCCGGCCAGCAAGGCGTCCTCCACAGTAGCCTCGGACGGTGGTTGCTTAAACCCCACAAAACTGGCGCCTCGATGGGTCCAGTGCACCGCGTAGGCTGTCCGGCCATCCGCGCGCCCTTCGATGACTTCATAATCGAAGCCTGCGATCTTTGCCCACTTCAGAAATCGCTGTGTGATTTCTGCATGGCGTTGATCGAGGACTGCATCCGCTTCTCCGGCAAGGCAAGTCGGTTCGCGATGATCCGCTCGCAGCCACGCCAGCACTATTTTTCGTGCTGGTTGGAGATCGCTTGGCATAGGCCATCCCACTATCCACGCCGCGCCCAATGTTCAAGCAGAACCCATGCAACTCGAACGGGCGCGGCGCTGAATGGGGCCTCCGGGCTATGCCGGATGGGTCTTCACCTCGTGCCGCAGGCAATGAACGTAATCCTGCAATTGCCGCCGGAGCGCAAGGAAGGCATCGCGGATCGCCACATACACGTCCTTGTGCGGCGCCTCGACTTCATGATTCTTGCGTGCTCGCATTTCCGCCTCGCGTTCCACGATCTGCCGCAACGACGGATTGTGATTTACCACCAGCTCCTTGCCGGGCACCCCAAGCTCTATGCGCACATGAAACGGTTCGCCATGGTGATGCTTGTGCCCGTGCGGCGCTTCAATCACGACCGAGCAACTCGTGATGCGGTCGAAATACTTGCTGAGCTTCTCCGTTTCCTGTTGTACGCGAGCCAACACGGCTTCGGACGGGGGCATGTTGCGAAATGTGGTTTGTGCGGAGTTATTGGTCATATTTACTGTTTCTTTCATTTTGTGGAAATCGGTTCGCTTTAAGAAAGGGGGGCGAGACACGAGCACCGCAGGCCACATGCGACCGCTGCTGATGAGATCCAAACGCTTCACTCACAGGAAAAGTATCGCAGATGCCACGCCAGCTTGCCGCACTTTCTTTGCAAAATTTTAACCTTCGCTTGCCATTCGCGCACCGCGGGAGGGCGCGGAAAGTCTCCATTCGAACGGCACACCGGTAACTTAGCGGCATCCAAACGGAGCGCTAACTCGAATAGATACGGGGGCGTCGGGCCCTCCCCCGCGATAATACTCATCTTGGGCACGTAAAATCACTCTACAGATGTCTTGATCGATCCCACTTTACAGGACCACAATCGGGCGGCCCGAATTGCTATGAGTGCAGATACTCAGTTGCTTGTTTTCCTTCTCGATGGCCAGCGGTACGCGCTTCCGCTGGGAACGGTGGAGCGTATCGTGCGGGCGGCGGAAATCACTCCTCTGCCACAAGCTCCGCCAATTGTCCTCGGAGCGCTCGACGTAGCCGGCACCATTTTGCCGGTGCTCAATATGCGGCGCCGCTTTCACCTTCCTGAGCGCGCCATCCAGCCCTCCGATCAATTCCTCCTCGCTCGCGCTGGAAAGCGCCCGGTGGCCCTGGTGATCGACGCCGCAGCGGATGTCATCGAGCTTCCGCTCACGCAAATTGTTCCCGCGGATACCGTGGCGCCAGGCCTGGAGCACATCCGAGGAGTGGCACGAATGAACGACGGCCTGATCTTGATTCACGATTTGGAATCTTTTCTTTCGCTCGACGAAGCGGCTGCGCTCGATCGAGCGATGAACGCGCAGGAGGAGGTATTGCATGGAGCTTGATGCCGGACGGGGCCTCATCTGGCAGCGCGCAAGTGAGCGCATCGCCGACACGATGGGGCTGCATTTTCCGGAAGGTCGTCGGGCGGATCTACAGCGGGGCCTGGACCGCGCCGCGGGGGAATTTGGCTGTGTGGACGGCGCCGCGCTGGCCGAGTGGATGTTAGCGACCGAACTCTCCGCCGCTCAGCTTCGGTCGCTCGCCAGTTATCTCACCGTGGGTGAGACTTATTTTCTCCGCGAAAGAAAAACTTTCGAAGCCCTCGCGCAGCACGTGCTGCCGCCGCTGCTCGCTGCGAAGCGCCAACGCGAGCGCCGCCTGCGCATTTGGAGCGCGGGCTGCTGCACCGGCGAGGAGGCGTATTCGATTTCGATCCTGCTCCAGCAAATCATCCCCGACCTCGCGGAATGGCACGTGAGCATCCTCGCCACGGACATCAACGAGCGCTTCCTGCAAAAGGCCAGCGCCGGCGTCTACGGAGAGTGGTCTTTCCGAGACACCCCGCCGGACTTCAAGGAACGCTACTTTCTCCGACAGCCAGATGGACGTTACGCCATCCTGCCGGAGATCAAGCAACGCGTGCACTTCGCCAGCTTGAATCTCGTGGAGGATGTCTTCCCCTCCCTCACCACGGATACCAACGCGATGGACCTCATCTTCTGCCGCAACGTGCTGATGTACTTCACGCACGCGCAGGCGGTAAAAGTGATCGCCAATTTCCGGCGCGCGCTGGTCGACGACGGCTGGTTGATGGTGAGCCCCACCGAAGCTTCGCAGGCGTTGTTCCCCGACTTCAAGACCAGCAACCACCCCGGCGTGATCCTGTATCAAAAGGCGAAACCACAGGACCGGCCCGCAAGCACATGGACATGGAGCCCTCCGGAACCCCCGCCCGTTCCGTGGACTCCACCGGAGCCAATCCCGGAAGCGCTCCCGCAAATGCCAGACACTGCGCAGCCATCGGCGCAGACGCTCGCCACACAGCATTACAAAGACGGCGATTACGCCGAAGCGATCGAGACGCTGCTCTCCTCCGCCACGCCACCGGGCACCGCGCGGGACTACTCGCTCCTCGCCCATTCGCTCGCCAACCTCGGCCGGCTCGACCAGGCACTGGAATGGTGCGACCGCTGGCTGGCCAGCGACAAGCTCGACGCCTCCGCTCATTATCTCCGCGCCGTCACTTTGCAGGAGCTCGGCCGGCTCGAAGACGCGGGCCTCGCGTTACAACGTGCCATTTACCTGCAGCCCAGGCTCATCCTTGCCCATTTCGCGCTGGGCAATCTCGCCCGCAATCGCGGACGCCACGCCGAGGCCGACAAGCATTTTTCCAATGCCCTCGACCTCCTGCACAGCCACTCCGCCGATACCGTGCTGCCGGAATCCGACGGCCTCACCGCCGGACGTCTCGCCGAAATCGTGACGTCATTTCTAAGCCTCGAAACCCTCTCGTGAACCCACCCACCAGCGACCCCCAGGAAATCCTCCGCGCCCGCGCTCGCGCGCTGGCCCGCACCGCCGAGCCGGCTCCCAACCCCAGCGCGATGCTCGATCTCCTCGAGTTCCGCCTGGCGCAGGAACGTTACGCGATTGAAAACCGCCTCGTCATGGAAGTCAGCCCGTTCAAGGAATTGACGCTCCTGCCCTGCACGCCGGCCTTCATCCGGGGCATCGTCAATGTGCGCGGGCGCATCCTGCCCGTCCTTGATTTCAAGCGCTTCTTCGGCCTGCCGGAAGTCGGGCTCACGGATCTGCATCGCATCATCCTCGTGCGTGGTGGCGATGTCGAACTTGGTCTCCTCGCCGATGACATCACCAGCCTGCGCCAGATTCCCGTGAGCAGCGTGCAGCCCGCGCCACCCACGCTCACCGGCATCCGCGGCGACTATTTGAAAGGCGTTACTGCCGACCGCCTCATCGTCCTCGACCTCGCCCGCATCCTCGCCGACCCGGGCATCATCGTGAATGAGGAAGTGGACGCCTGAAAATTTACCCCAACCCAAAATCATCATTTATGAAATGGAATGTCGGAACCAAACTGGGCGTCGGCTTCGGCCTTGCGCTCGCCGTCTTTGTCGCCGTCGGCATCATCGCCTATCGCAGCACCCAGGAACTCCTCTCCGCATCCGGTTTGCGCGAGCACACTTACATCGTCTTGAGTAATCTTGCCCAAGGACTTTCCGCCCTGAAAGATGTCGAGACCGGCCAGCGCGGATATCTCCTGACCGGCGAGACGGACTACCTCGAGCCCTATCAAGCCGGCTTGAAGGAAATAGACCGCAGTTTCGGCGAAGTCCGCAAAATCACGACAGACAACCCCGGCCAGCAGCATCGGCTGGATCGCCTCGAGCTGCTGATCAAAGAGCGTCTGGCTTCATCGAAGGAAACAATCGATGTTTTCCGCAGCGGCAAATCGGATGCCGCCCTGCAGATCGTTAAATCGGGAAAAGACAAGGCGTTGATGGATCAGATTCGTGCCGTGGTGGCCGAGATGCAGAACGAAGAAGAAGGCTTGTTGATCAAGCGATCGGCCGAAGCGAAGAGCAACGCCGAACAGGTCGAATGGACAATCGTTTTGGGGACGGTCCTGGCTCTCGTCATCGCAGGTGTGGCCGGTCTCATCATCACACGTAATATTGCCAGACCGCTGCAGGAGTTGACCCGCGTGGCGGAACAAATCGCCGGTGGCGACCTCAGCACCAATGTTCCGGCTGACGATCGCGACGATGAAGTAGGCGCTCTCTTCAAATCGTTCCGGCGCATGGGCGAGTCGCTCCACTCCATGGCCGGCACCGCGGAGAATATCGCTGCCGGAGACCTCCGCACGAACGTGCAGCCGCAATCGGCGAAAGACATGCTGGGCACCTCCTTTGCCCGGATGATTGGGGATCTGCGCGAGCAGTTGCGCAGCCTGGGGGAAGGCGCCACCACCCTGGGCTCCGCGGCGACCGAAATCGTGGCTTCCACCACCCAGCTTGCCTCCAGCGCGAATGAGTCGGCCACCTCCGTGAGCGAAACGACGACGACCGTCGAGGAGGTCCGCCAGACCGCACAGATGGCGAACCAGAAAGCCAAGGCGGTCGCGGATACCGCCCAGCGAGCGGCGCAGATATCGCAGAGCGGGCGCAAATCCACCGCGGACATGGCCGCGGGTATGGAACGCATTCGCCAGCAGATGGAATCCATCGCGGCCAGCATGGTGCGCCTGAGCGAACAGGGCCAGGCCATCGGCCAGATCATCGCCACGGTTGAGGATCTCGCCGCGCAGTCAAATCTGCTGGCCGTCAATGCGGCCATCGAGGCCGCGAAGGCCGGCGAGCACGGCCGCGGTTTCAGCGTCGTCGCGCAGGAAGTGAAGAGCCTCGCCGAGCAATCGCGCCAGGCGACCAATCAAGTGCGCTCGATCTTGAGTGATATTCAAAAAGCGACCACTGCGGCGGTCATGGCCACCGAGCAAGGTGCAAAGGCGGTGGAGGCCGGCACGAAGCAGACCGAAACCGCGGGTGAATCGATCCAGGCGCTGACGGGCAGCGTCACCGAGGCCGCCCAAGCGGCCACGCAGATCGCTGCGTCGAGCCAGCAGCAACTGGTGGGCATGGACCAGGTGGCCATTGCGATGGAGAATATCAAGCAGGCGAGCACGCAGAATGTGGCCAGCGCCCGGCAGCTTGAAACCGCTGCGCGCAATCTCAATGAACTCGGCCAACGGCTCAAACAATTGGTCGAACGGTACAAAGTCTAGTTGCACCAAGGCCACGAGCAGATGCCCACCGACGACGATTTCCTGCAGACGCTGCGAGCGACCTTCAAGGTCGAGGCGGATGAGCACATCCAGACCATCGCGTCGGGGCTGCTGGAGCTGGAGCGCGCGCCGGAGGACGATGGCGAGCGACGGGCATTAATTGAGGTCGTCTTCCGCGCCGCACACAGTCTCAAGGGCGCGGCCCGGGCGGTGAATCTCACCGACGTCGAGGTGATTTGCCAATCGATGGAAGACATTTTCGCCACCTGCAAGCGACAGGGCGCTGCGCCGGAGCCCGCCGTGCTCGATTCGTTGCACCGCGCCCTCGATGCCGTCACCACCGCCTTGAATGCGCCCTCGGATGTCGCGGCTGCGCCCGCTCCACCTGCCATGGCGCCACCGCAAGCCGCCCCGGTGCCGATTCACGAATCAAAGCCGGCGCCACCGGCGCGGGCGGAAACAACTCCGCCCGCGCATCCCACCGCGGCGGCGATGTCGGCCGCCAGCGCGGAGACCATTCGCGTTTCCGTGGCGAAGCTCGATGCCCGGTTGCTCGAGGCGGAGGAGATGCTTGCCGCCAAGCTCACGACGGCCCAGCGCGCCTCCGATCTTGCCGCACTCGCTACGCAGCTCGCCGAATGGCACAAGGAATGGGCGCACGTGCAACCGGATGTCCGCACTCTGCGCCAGAGCTACGAAAGGCCGGGCGGGTCTGATCCTGCCACGCCACACGGCCTGCCCCGCCTCGTGGAGTTTTTCGACTGGAGCCACGACTTCCTGCGCACGCTGGAGAGCCGCATCGCTGCCCTCGAGCGTGTGGCGCACCAGGATCATCTCACGATCGGCAAGCTGGTGGATGATCTGCTCGAGGATTCCAAGAAGCTGCTCATGCTGCCGCTTTCCACGCTGGGCGCATTCTTTCCGAAGCTGGTGCGCGATCTCTGCCGGGACCAGGGCAAGGAAGCCGACCTTTTCATCCGCGGCGATGAGTTCGAGATCGATAAGCGCATCCTCGAGGAAATGAAGGATCCGCTGGTGCATCTGCTTCGCAATTGCATCGACCATGGCATCGAACCTCCCGCGGAGCGCCGCCGCCTCGGCAAGCCCAGCCGTGCCACCATCACGCTCGCCATCTCCCCGGTGAATGGAAACAAGGTGGAGTTACTTGTCTCGGATGACGGGGCAGGCATCGACCCCGAGCGGGTCAAAGGCTCGGCAATCAAGCATGGGCGTCTAACCGCCGAGGAGGCCCGGCAACTCACGGATGCCCAGGCGCTCGACCTCATCTTCGAGTCCGATGTCTCGACGAGCCCGATCATCACCCAGCTCTCCGGCCGCGGCCTGGGCCTGGCGATCGTCCGCGAAAAGGCGGAAAAACTCGGCGGCCGGGTCTCGGTGGAAAGCCGCCTGGGCGCCGGAACGGCCATCCGCATTTCCCTGCCCATCGCGCTGGCCACGTTCCGCGGTATTCTCGTCCAGGTCGCAGATCGCCTTTTCGTGATTCCCACCACACAGGTAGCCCGGGTCGCGCGCTTCAAGGCGGAGGATGTGCAAACCGTGGAAGGTCACGAGACACTTTCGCTGGATGAGCGCGCCACCGCACTCGCCTGGCTCTCCGAAGTACTCGAATTGCCGGGAGTGGAACGCCCTGCGCTCAATGGCTCCAGCACGCCATTCATCCTGCTCGGCACAGGCGATCAGCGAATCGCTTTCGCCATCGATGCCGTCCTGGGCGAACAGGAGGTGCTGGTCAAGCGCCTCGGGAAACCGCTCGCCCGGGTGCGCAATATCGCCGGCGCCACCGTGCTCGGCTCCGGCCAGGTGGCCCCGATCCTGAATGTCGCCGATCTGCTCAAGTCCGCCCGCAAGACCAGCCGTCCCGTCTCGCGGACTGCGACCGAAAAGCCAGCACAAGCGGAAGCGAAATCCATCCTTATCGCGGAGGATTCCATCACCTCGCGCATGCTCCTGAAGGGCATTCTCGAGTCCGCCGGCTATCGGGTGAAAACCGCCGTGGATGGCATGGAGGCGTTTACGACCTTGCGCTCGGAACGCTTCGACCTGCTCGTGTCCGACGTGGAAATGCCGCGTCTGAACGGCTTCGACCTCACCTCTCGCATCCGGGCGGATCGCAAGCTGGCGGAATTGCCCGTGGTGCTCGTGACCGCCCTCGAGACGCGCGAACATCGCGAGCGGGGCATAGACGTGGGTGCGAATGCGTACCTCGTTAAGAGTAATTTCGATCAAAGCAATCTTCTCGAAGCCGTCCGCCGTCTGGTATGAACGCGATTCCTTTTACATGACTGACGGCAAGATCAAGGTGCTGGTGGTAGATGACTCCAAGGTCGCACGGATGCTGATGGCGCATGTGCTCGGGGCCGACCCGCAAATTGAAGTGGTAGGAACCTTGAATGACGGGCAGGAGGCGCTCGATTTCGTACAGAACCAGAAGCCCGATGTCGTGGTGATGGACATCCACATGCCGAACCTCGACGGCTTCGAGGCCACGCGGCGCATCATGGAAACGCAGCCCGTGCCGATCATCATCTGCACGGCGACCGCCAATGCATCGGAAGTCGTCAATTCATTCCGCCTCATGGAGGCGGGCGCTGTGGCCTGCGTGGAGAAGCCCGTCTCTCCCGGGAGTCCGGATTTCGATAAGGTGGTGGGCAATCTTCTGCAGACAATCAAGCTCATGTCCGAGGTGAAGGTGGTGCGACGCTGGCCGCGGGCACGCTCGGCGAAGCTCGCCGGGAAAGAATCTCCCGAACCGGAATGGAAACCGGCGGCGACGGGAATCCACATCGTCGGCATCGGTGCTTCCACGGGCGGTCCGCCCGTGTTGCAAACCATCCTCGCCAGCCTGCCCAAGGACTTTCCCGCGCCTGTCTTGATCGTGCAACACATCGCCCGCGGCTTTCTGCCCGGGCTGCTTGATTGGCTGAGGCAGACGACCGGTTGGCAGGTGCATATCGCAGCGCATGGCATCGTCCCCCTGCCAGGCCACGCCTATCTCGCCCCGGATGACTATCACATGGGCGTAACGGCGAGCCAGCGCATCCTGCTCAGCCGGGAGGAGCCGATGGCCAATCTGCGGCCAGCGGTAGCCTTTCTTTTCCGTAGCCTGGCCGGGACCTATGGCTCTCATGCCGTCGGAGTCCTCCTCACCGGCATGGGGCGCGATGGCGCTACGGAATTGAAGCTGATGAGAGACGCCGGTGCGGAAACGATCGCGCAGGATCGCGAGAGTTCCGTGGTGCACGGCATGCCCGGTGAAGCGATCGCCGCAGGGGGCGCCACCTACATCCTGCCGGCGGACAAGATTGCCGACACGCTGATCACGCTGGTCCGTCGGCCGGCATCCATCGCAGGCCCACCTTTATGAACACCGCTGCACCCGACGACGGCGAGCCGCTGCATATCTTGATCGCCGAAGACAGTCCCACCCAGTCGCAGAGACTCCAGCACATCCTGCGGCAGCACGGCTATCGTGTCACGGCGGCGCCCAATGGGCGACTGGCGCTGGAAGCCGCACGGCAGGGCAAGCCGGATCTGGTGATCAGCGACGTGGTCATGCCGGAGATGGATGGTTACGAGCTGTGCCGCAACCTCAAGGTCGACCCGAGCCTGCTCGATATCCCGGTGATCCTGGTCACCACCATGTCGGACCCGCAGGACGTCATCAAAGGCCTGGAATGCCGCGCGGACAATTTCATCCTCAAGCCCTACGACGAACGCTACCTCCTGCAGCGGTTGCAATTCGTGCTCGTGAATCGCCAGATGCGGCAGGACGACCAACCGGGCATGGGACTGGAGATTTTCTTCAATGGCCAGCGGCACTTCATCACTGCCGACCGTCTGCAAATCCTGAACCTTTTGCTCTCCACCTACGACGCGGCCATCGTGCGCAACCGCGAGCTGAACGTCACACAAAACGAGCTGCGTGAGGCAAATCTCAAACTGCAAAGCCTGACGCTCGACCTCGAAAATCGGGTCGCCGAGCGGACGGATGAATTGGTCCGCGCGAATCGCGCGCTGCAGGACGAAGTCGTGGTACGCCAGGAGGCGGAACGCCGACTGAAAGCCCAGCTCGCCCGGATGGATCTGCTCAGCCGCATCACGCGCGCCATCGGCGAACGGCAGGACCTGCACAGCATCTTTCAGGTCGTCATCCGGAGCCTCGAGGAGGATATGCCGATCGATTTCGGCTGCGTCTGTCTCTGCGATGAGCCGTGCACGTCCGTCACGGTCGCCTGCGTGGGAGGAAAAAGCTCTGCCCTCGCGATGGACATCGCACTCGCCGAGCAGGCCAAAATTGCGGTGGATCAAAACGGGCTCAAGATCAGCTCCCAAGGGCAGCTGGTCTACGAACCCGATCTGGCGCAGGTTCCCTTCCCTTTTCCCCAGCGGCTCTTTCACGGAGGACTGCGCTCCATGATCGCCGCGCCACTGCTCGCGGAAGGGCGCGTTTTTGGCATGCTCATCGCAGCACGGCGCGAGGCAAACAGCTTCAGCAGCGGTGAGTGCGAATTTCTGCGCCAGCTCAGCGAGCACGTGGCGCTGGCCTCCAACCAGACGCAGCTTCATAGCGAACTCCAGAAAGCCTACGACGACCTGCGCCAGACGCAGGAAACCGCCATGCAGCAGGAGCGGCTGCGCGCTCTCGGACAGATGGCCAGCGGCATCGCCCACGATATCAACAACGCCATCTCGCCTGTCGCACTTTACACCGAGTCGCTGCTGGAAAAGGAGCCGAACTTGAGCCCCCGCGCTCGCAACTACCTGGAGACCATCCAGCACGCCATCGAGGATGTGGCTGCGACGGTGGCGCGCATGCGTGAATTTTACCGGCAGCGTGAGCCGCAATCGGAGATGACGCCAGTGGCAATCAATCGCCTGATCCAGCAGGTGCTCGACCTCACCAAGGTACGCTGGAACGACATGCCGCAGCATCGCGGGAGCATGGTCCGGCTGGAGACGGAATTTGCACCCGACCTGCCTGCGATCAGCGGCATCGAAAATGAACTCCGCGACGCATTTACCAATCTCATCCTGAATGCGGCCGACTCCATGCCCGGGAATGGCACACTCAAGCTGCGCACCAATCTGATCGAGAAACCGGCCACGGAGGAAGGCGGCGCACCGCTGAAATACGTTTACGCCGAGGTGACCGATACCGGTGTTGGCATGGATGAAGACACGCGACGCCGCTGCCTCGAGCCGTTTTTCACGACCAAAGGCGAGCGAGGTACCGGCCTCGGGCTGGCCATGGTCTACGGCATGCTCAAGCGCCACGGTGGCGACATTGAAATCGAAAGCGCGCCCGGCGAGGGCACCACGATGCGGCTCATCTTTCCCGTGCCTGGCGGCGCGGCGACGCCGTCCTCAGCGGCGTTTGTCCCCACTGCACCCGCAACGAGCCTGCGCCTGCTCGTCGTGGACGATGACCCGCTGCTGATCAAATCCTTGCGCGACACGCTGGAAGGTGCCGGCCACATCATTGTCCCGGCCGATGGCGGGCAAGCGGGTATCGAAATCTTCCAGGCATCACTCGCCCGGGGCGAATCGTTCTCGGCGGTCATCACCGACCTGGGTATGCCCTACGTGGATGGCCGCCGGGTAGCTGCCGCAGTGAAGGGCGCATCCCCATCCACGCCGGTGATCATGCTTACCGGCTGGGGACAGCGGCTGGTCGCGGAAGGCGAGATCCCGCCGAATGTAGATCGAGTGCTAAGCAAACCCCCAAAGCTGCGCGAACTGAATGAAGCTCTCGCCAGCCTCACCGCAAACCGTCTCTGAGCCTATGGATGCGACCCCTCATGCCCGACTCCTGATCGTCGATGACGAACAGCGGCAGATGACCGCCCTCTGCGAAACACTCAACGATCACGGTTACCAGACCACGGGTTTCGCCAGCAGCAAGGCGGCACTCGCGGCAGTGGAGAAGGACAAATTTGACCTGCTGCTCACTGACCTGATGATGCCGGAAATGGACGGCATTTCATTTTTGCGTGCCGCGCACGAAGTCGACCCGGATCTCGTGGGCATCGTGATGACCGGACAGGGAACGATCGACTCCGCGGTCGAGGCAATGAAAGCGGGCGCGCTCGATTACATTCTCAAGCCCTTCAAGCTCAGCGTGGTGCTGCCGGTGCTCTCCCGCGCGCTCACCGTGCGGAAATTGCGACTGGAAAACATCGCGCTGGAAAAGAGTGTGCGCGAGCGTACCACGGAGCTGGAACAGGCCAACCGCGAGCTCGAATTCGCCAACAAAGAGCTCGAGGCATTTTCCTATTCCATCTCGCACGATCTCCGCGCACCACTGCGCCACATCGACGGATTTTCCGAGATCCTCATGCAAAACCACGGCGCGCAATTGCCGGAAGCGGCGCAGAGGCTATTGCAAAACGTGCGCAACGGCGCCCAGCGCCTGGGCATGCTCATCGAAGACCTGCTGCGCTTCTCGCGGCTCAGTCGCCAGCCCCTCACGATGAGCAAGGTGAGCCTTTCCAGGCTCGTTCAGCATGTCGTCAACGATCTCGAGAGCGAACGCCAGGGGCGGCAGGTGGAGATTCGCGTGGGGGATCTGCCCGACTGCCTCGGCGACTATGCTCTCCTCAAGCAGGTCTTCACCAACTTGCTCACGAATGCGCTGAAATTCACCCGCAAGCGTGAGCGAGCGCTCATCGAGGTCAGCGCGGAGGTGAGCGGCAAGGAGATCGTCTGTTTCGTGCGCGACAATGGCGCGGGGTTCGACATGCAATTTGCCACCAAGCTCTTCGGCGTCTTCCAGCGCATGCACAAGGAGAGCGAATTCGAAGGGACCGGCGTCGGCCTTTCCATCGTCCAGCGCGTCATCCACCGCCACGGCGGCCGGATCTGGGCCGAGGCCGAACTGGACAAAGGCGCCTGCTTCCACTTTACGCTCCCGGCAGCGTAGCGTGGGGATCACTAAGAGCGCGCCTCGCTATTCGCCCAATCGCCAGAGCTTGCTGTCAGTGCGGACGTAGACGTGGTTTCCGCTGATCGCCGGTGTGCAGAGCACCAGTTCCTTGGTCTCCGCCTTGAGCGGCAGTTGCAGCGTACCGGCCACGGCTCCCTCGGCTGCGACGGTGTCCACGACTTGCACGAGCCCCTTTTCATTGACCAGAAAGACCCGCGAACCCGCCGCCACCGGCGAGCCGCTGTAGGGCCCGGTCGTCCGCAGCTTCCACTTCAGGTCGCCCGACTTGATCTCTGCCGCAGACACCACTCCAGCGCCATTGAGGCTGTAAATGCGCTCCCCGAGCACGACCGGGCTGACCGTGGCGGGATTGATTTGCTTCGAACGCCAGAGCTGGTTCGGGGCGGCGTTGCTGGCCTGCGGCGAAAGTGCGGTGATGCCGTTCGACACCGCATAGATGATTCCCGACGCGACCACGCTGGAGCTCATGGTCGAGGCGCCCTCGGCGTACTCCCACAGCCGGCTGCCGCTCGCCGGGTCCACGGCGACCAGTCCCTTCGACGATTGCAACACCACGATCGGGGCCGCGTGCGCATCCGCCCGCCAAGGAACCGGACTGGTCCAGTTGGCAGACTTGGGACGTTCGAGTTTCCAAAGGTTGCGACCCGTCTTCACGTCGACTCCCAGTGAGTAACTTTCGCTGTCGTTCTCGATCATCACCACGACCGTCTCGCCGATCACGATGGGCGATGACGCCATGCCGAGGCTGTTGCTCGCGTTCGGATAGTCCGCGGTCAGCCCCCGCACCCAGAGCAAGTTGCCCTCGAGGTCGAATGCCGCGAGGTCGTTGGAACTCCACAGGGCGAAGACCCGCTGCCCATCGCTGCAAGGCGTGCTGGAAGCGATCGACGTCTTCGGATGCGACATCGTGCGCCCGGTCGCCTGAAGTTGCCGCTCCCAGATTTTTCCGCCGCTCTCCGGGTCGAGGCAGAAGAGATGCAGCCGCTCCTGCTTCGGTCCGCTGGCGCAGGTAATGAAAAGCTTCTTACCGACGATGATCGGGCTGGCGAGACCGCGGCCGGGCAGGTCCACACTCCAGTCGATTTTCGGTTGCGCGGGAATCTGCGCCTCGGGCGCGACTGCGGTGCTGTCGGGCCCGCGGAATTGAGGCCAATCCGCCGCAAAGGTGGTGGCGGTCAACGTGAGCGCTAGGAGCGGGAGCAAGGAGAAGATGCGCATGGCCGTTTACTTGGCAGAAGTGGTGGAAGCGAGGATGGCCGTGCCTGCGCCGTCGCAGACGCGGAGCTGGAATTCCCACTCCACAGTCCATTGCTCCTTTTGTTCATTCTGGCAGCACTTCACGAGGATCGTGTTCGTGCCCTTCTTCAAGTGGCACTTGATCTTGTACTGATCCATCTGCTGCCCGCGGTGATACTCGTCGCGACCGAAAAGGAACTGCCCGTTGACCCACACCTTCCAGGCATCCTTGCAACCGAGGCGCAGCTCGACGTCGCGCTCCTCAGCGGAATCAAAAGTCGTCACGGCATAAGCCGTCACTTCCTTCAACATGCCGAGCGGCTTGTTGAAATCGAGCTTCCCATACTCGTCACCGCTCACGAAAGGCTGCCACTTCACCTGCCCGCTCTTGCCGTCGTAGCTGGCATCGAGCCGAATCTCTTTCTCCGGGACAAAGACGGTTTCGAATCCCTTGCGCTCCGCATTATCGAACGGCCCGATGACTTGCCACTGCGTGAGGAAACCGAAGTGCTTCGGCAGGTCGACCGGCACGGAAAGCTTGCGCAGTTCACCCGCGATCAACTTGGTCTGATCCTCGTCGCGCACGACCTCGAGAGCGGCCAGCCAGGCGGTTTTGGCCGCCTCGCCTTGCTTGCCTTGGGCGGCATCGATAATTCGCTGCACCGCACCACGACGCAGTTCCTGAACCGGATCGGTGGCGAGCGATGGTTCCAAAGTATCGGCCCGTGTGGGATCAGCCGCTTTCAAAAGATCAAACGCCAGGCGGCGTGCGGCCGCGGCATTCTTCGTATCCTTGAGGAAAGCTTCCACTTCATTGACCGGCAGCGCCTGGCCCTGCGTGCGCGCATTTTGCACGATCGTATCCCCGGCCACGCGCAGCCAGTTATCCGCCACCGGGCTGCCCTTGCCAGTCGCCGCCAGCAGCGCCGGCAGCGAAGCTGGGCCGGTCTGGACTACATCCTTCCACGCCGCGCTGGCAGCCTCGTTCCCCTTTCCCTCGCTGCCAACAGCGGCCAGCGTGTGCAGAGATTCATCGAGCGCTCCATGCAACGGAGCAACACAAAGCCCAAGGAGCGCTGCGAGCGGGAGTTTCATGCGGAGGAACATGAGGGCGCGTTGTACAGAGTCGATAGCGCCGTGGCAACCCACCGATTTAGCGACCGACAACCTGCTCCCTATACACCGATTAATTTGTCGGCACGGTCCGTGTCGGCGCGACACGGGACATATCGTGCGACGACACCACCACGCCGCCATGCGCACCCACGCGATCCTCCTTCTTCGCCGTCGAATCACTTTCACAACCGCAGACGAGAAGCGCCACTCCCAGCGCACAGATCCATGACAAGGTGTTGTTCATCTCCCACTACTCCACCGTGAGGCTGCGAAAGTAAACCTGTGCTGTGCCTTTTGTGGCCTGGGGATACAGGCCGGCTTTGAAATAGTTGCTGAATTTCCAGTAGGAAAGGTCGCGCACCAGCTTCTCCTGCCCGTCCACGGCGATACGCATTTGCCCGCCTTTGACCGTGATGGCCACCTTCACATAGCCGGTCTTCACGCCCGGTTTGAGCAAGACCATGTCCGTCTTGTCGCCGGAATTCTCCGCCTTCACCGCGGCGTAGAGGTCGCCGCGATTGATCGCGATGCGCAGGAGCGGCGGCGCGTTGTCCCCATCCGGCATGATGCCGTGAATTTGCAGCACCGTGAGTTTGTCCGGCTGCAAATTCGAGACCACGCGCACCTCGCCGGTGAGCGTGTGATTTTCATTCACCGTCCAGTTCGGCAGATGACGCAACTCCGAGCGGACGTAATGCGTATTCGGTGTCGTCCCCTTCTCCGCCGCATCCAGCGAGAAGACCATCTCCTTGCTCTCGTTGAGGAAAAAATATCCCGACGAATAGCTGCGCAGATCCTTCACCTCGAGCGGGCCGGGCACCTGCAGCTTCCACGGCTTCAAATCAAAGGCCTGCGCCGGCGCACCCGCATCCGCGCCCACGGCACTGCTCGCGATGAACGCGAGCAGGCCGCAGAACGCAATGAATTGTCGCCTCATGGAAAGTGGCCTCGGGGCGCCAGCGATGGCCGCCGATTACTGGCCGATCTTCGGGCCGTCGCCGATATCTTCCGGCGTGGGCATGTGGATGTCGCGAATCCAGATATTGCGGAAGCGCATCGGGTTGCCGTGGTCCTGCAGCTTGAGCGGACCCTTTTCCGGGTGGGCGTGATATTCGCCGACCTTCTTGTGCGGCGTCTCGCCGATGAGCACGGTGTGATTCTGCGTGACCACCCCATTGTGAATCACGGTCACCACCATCGCCTTGGCCAGCTTGCCGTCCTTGAAGCGCGGGCCTTCGCAAATGATGTCGTAGGTCTGCCACACGCCCGGCGGACGCGAGGCATTCACCTGCGGCGGCATGTAGCCGTAGATACCCGTGGCCTGGCCATCGGGGTAGGTCGGGTTGTTGTAGCTATCGAGCACCTGGATTTCGTAGCGACCGAAAAGGAAACAACCGCTGTTACCGCGGCCTTGGCTGTCGCCGCTCGGCGGATTCGGCGTGGCGAATTCGAGGTGAAGCTGGAAGTCGGGACCAAACTCGTCCTTGGTCATCATGTAGCCGCTCTTCGGGACCACTTCCATGTAGCCGTTCTCAACCTTCCACACGGCCTCACCGCCGTCCTTCTCCATCTTCCACTTCGAAAGATCCTTGCCATCGAAGAGCACCGTGGCATCGCTCGGCGCAGTGCCGACCTTGTCCGGCGTACTCGGTTCGCCGGGCGTCACTACCGGCGGCTGCGGGCGCTCGCCGTCGTGCACGTGCCACTTGGTGCCGGGAATGATCGGTGTGTCCTGATACCCGACGTGCGGCTTTTCGGCAGGCTTGGCTTCATCGGCCGCGAAAACGGGCGCGGCGAGGAGCAGGGCGGCAATGCTGGTGATGAGCGGTGATTTCATGATGGGGATAGGGATCAATAGATGTTCGGAAATGGTGAATAGTCGCAAGGGATATTGTTCTAGAGGTGCGGCGCAGCAGGCTTGATCGGTGCGGCAAAGCTTGGCGCGCCCTTGGGCTTTACCTTGCGCTTGTAAATCAAGTCGCCGGCAGAAACGTAGAGGGTATCGAACTCCGGCCCGCCGAAGGCAACGCTGCTGACGGTACCGTACGGTGTGGGGACGATACAATTGACGCGGCCCGCCTGGTCGCAGATCTGCAGTCCCATGCGGGTGGCCACATAGAGACGGCCCGCGCTGTCGACGGTCATGCCCCCGGCACCGGCGTCATCGGCGGTATCGGGCACGTGCAGATGGTAGTAGCGTTGATCCGCGCTCAATTTCCCGTCGGGTTGGATCTGGTAGCTGTAGACCCAGTGGCTGCGGGCATCGGCAACATAGAGGAGCGATTGATCGGGCGAGGCAGCAACGCCGCTGGCGAACTTGAGCGTCGTCTCGTGCCGTCCAATGAGGCCTTTGGGCCCGACACACCACAGATTGCTTGTTCCCGAACCATCGCCTTGCGGCTCGGTAACATACATTCGACCGGAGTTCAGGACTACGATATTACCCCCACGGATGCCGCGGGCGATTTCCACTGCCTCCCCTTTTCCGTCCGGATACGCTACGATAGTCCCATTCCCACGCGCTACCGAGTAGAGATTGCCATTAGGTCCAAATGCCTGGCCCTCGCCATCGTGCGAATTGGCGATGAATTCTGTAACATTGCCATCGAGTGCGATTTTGTAGGTCTTCGAGTTCGGCACGTCCCTGAAGAACACTTCCCCCTTCGCATTGCTCGCCATGCCGCCCATCCCATTTCCACCTTTTCGCACGACTTCCCAGCCCTCGCCTGGAATGAGGATCTCCTTGAGTTGCGGCGAACCTTCGCCCGCCTTCACCGGCGCCGGCCAGCCTTTCCAAAGATAGCGCATCGCGTCCGGGAAAACGGCCGTGCCTTGCTTGCCATTGTGGCCGCCCTCGCCCCACACGTGGTCGTGCTCGTAGCCGGCGAAAGTCAGCGAACGCTCGAGCTCCTGGTTGGCCATCCACCAGTCGCCGCCGTAGATGTTGTTGTCGTTACTGCCGTCGACTTGGAAAACGCGAATCGGCTTCGGCTCGTACTTGCGGACCAGCGTGGGATACACGTTCGCTCCCCGCAGACCGACCATGGTGCACACCGTGGTAAAGACGCGGGTGAACTCCGCCGGTTTTTCCCATGCGGCAATGAAGGCGCAGATTGCGCCGCTGCTGCTGCCGCCGATCGCCCGGTCGTTGCCGTTCTTGCTCAGGATGATTTTGCGGCCATCGGTCGTCGTCTTCTGCTCCACGGCGGGGAGCAATTCATCGAGCACGAAGCGGGCGTAGCCATCGCCCATACCGTCGTATTCGAGGCTGCGATTGAAACGATCCAGAGCAGTCTTGCCATCGAGCGCCTTGACCACGCCCGGCTTGGCGAAGACGCCGATCGTGACGGGCATCTCGCCCTTCGCGATGAGATTGTCGAAGACCACCGGCGCGCTCCATTGCACGCCATCCTGATTGACGTAAACGCACGCGGGCTTCGTCCCGTCGTATTGTTTCGGCACGTAGATGGTGACTTCGCGGGTGGTGCCGGGGAAGACTTTCGAATCCGCGAACTCGAACTTGATCAACTCCCCCTTCGGCACGTTGTCGTGCGGCTTGGAATCCTCGGCAATCGGGTAGTCCGGCTCCGCCCCTTGGACGATGGGTGCGGTGAAAAGCGTGGCGATGGAAAGAGCGAGCGGGAGGAGACGTTTCATGAATCAGGCTGAAGATGGGCGGGTGGTGACAAATGACGGAATCGCCCAACCCGTGCGAGCTTAGATTGAATTCCTCAACGGTCCGATGCGTCTTATCGAACAGCGCCTCCCTGAACACTGCCCGAACGGCAACCATGCGGAGGCCGCCTGCCGAATCTATGAATATGAAGCCTCTCTTCCTCCTCGCTGTCGCCGGGTCCTCAATGCTCCTCTCCGCCTGCGTCGAGCACGACGTCTACGTCCATCGTCGTCCCTACTACCATTATCCCTATCGGCGCGAAGTCGTCGTCACATCCGCCCCGGTGGGTGTGGTTTACTACAATGATGTGCGCGGCCGCTACTACTGGGGGCGCCACCATCGCCGGGTCTACGTGAGCCACTACTAGGCGCACCTTTGCGGGAAACTCCCGCGGCAACAATGCCGTCATGCAAAGGGAGTGAACGGGCTTGCGTCATCAGCTAGGCTGCGGATGTCGTGCGTCCGTTTCCCCATTTGCTTCTCCTCCTCCTCTGCGCTTTCGCCGCATGGGGACAGGACGCGCCCCTGCCCACGATCACCAGCGCACGCGATCTGCGCGATCTCCCGCTTGCGGAGGCCGATCGCCATTACCCCGTTCATTTCCGCGCGGTGGTCACCTTGGTGGAACCCGAACGCACCATCTTCCTGCGGGACGAGACCGGCGCCTGCTTCATCCGCTGGAATAAGAACCTGCCCGAGCTCCACGCCGGCCAGGAGATCGAAATCCAAGGCGTCACCTATTCCGGCCTTTACCTCTCCGGTATCGGCGGGGCCAAGGTGACCGTCGTCGATGAAGGAAACCCACTCGTTCCCCGCCGCATCACCTACGAGCAACTCGCCTCCGGACAGTACCACTACGACTGGGTCGAGGTCCGCGGCATCGTCCGCTCCATTACTCCGAGCGACAAGTATTCCGTCCTGAAACTCGCCCTCGGCAACGGCACTCTCGATGTCTATCCCGTGACCGATGAGACCGCGCCTGACGAGCATCTTGTCGATGCCATGGTGCGGGTCTCCGGCATTGCCGCCGGCTACATCAACGATCGCCGGCAACTCGTCGCACCGCATCTGCGCATCCGCTCATTCTCCGACGTCACGGTGCTGGATCCAGCGCCACCGGAGCCCTTCGCCATCGACCCCACACCGATCTCGGAACTCTTGCGCTTCGCACCGAATGGCCGCGCCGGTCATCGGGTAAAGGTCCACGGCGTGGTCACCCAGCAGGAGCCAGGCAGCGCCGTCTACCTGCGCGACGATGCGCAGGGGCTGCGGGTCCGAACTGCTTCGACGGAAACTTTCGCGCCCGGCGAGGTCGTGGAAGCCCTCGGGTTTCCTGCCATGGGCACGCTCAGCGCCGAGCTCGAAGATGCCGTGCTGCGCCGGACCAGCGAGACCGTCGCGGTATCGCCGACCGCTGTGCCTATCAAGGATCTCGCGGCGGGAAAGTTCGATGCCGATTATGTCGAGGTCGAAGCGCACGTGCGCGACATCGTGTTCGATCGCGACCGGCTGCGACTCACCATGCAGGCAGGCGATATGGTGTTCCAAGCCGTCGCCCACTCCTCGGCGGTCCATTGTGAGATCCCAGCTGCAGGAGCGCGCGTGCGGCTCAATGGCATTTGCCAGGTCACCGAGGCGACCCAGCCCACCCGCAGCTTCAGCACCCGAGCTCGCGCCTTTGAAATCCTGCTCGATGGATCGCCATCCAGTATCCGCATCCTCCGCCGGCCTTCCTGGTGGACGACCCAGCGTCTCACCATCGCCGCCGGGTCGTTGCTCGGGCTGGCCGTGCTGGCCTTGATCTGGGCGGCGATGCTGAGGCGACAAGTCCGCAGCCAGACGGCGCTCATCCGCGAGCAGGTGGAAGCCGTGACGATCGCCGACGAGCGCCAGCGCATCGCCCGTGAATTTCACGACACCCTCGAGCAGGAACTCGTGGGCGTGAGTCTACGCCTCGATGCCGCCGCCACACGCGCTGAGGAATCCAAATTGCGCGAGCTTCTGACTGGCACCCACCGTCTCGTCCAGCAACTCCAGGCCGGTGCCCGCAGCTTTGTCTGGAATCTGCGCGACCGTTCGCTCGCCACCCAGCCGCTGGCCGACGCCATTCGCTCCGCAGTGGAGAATGTCACCGCCGGACGCCAGCTTGAAATCCTCACCCTCGGCGAAGCCCGTCGGGTCCCCGAGGTCATCGGCCACGAGCTCCTGCGTGTCGCCCAGGAAGCCACGGCCAATGCCGTGAAACACGGCAACGCCCAGCGCATTGCGATCATTCTCGATTTCAACATCAGCCCGCACCTCCGCGTGGCGATCGAAGACGACGGCGCGGGTTTCAATACGGCTGCCGCCGTGCCTGCCGGACACTTTGGCCTGATCGGCATGCGCGAGCGCGTGGAAAAGCTCGGCGGCGAATTTCGCCTGCGCAGCGAAAGCGGCAAAGGCACGACGGTGGAAGTGGTCGTCCCTTTGGAAAAGATCTAACACCAGTCTACCTGCCGATCTCCCCTCCCCATGCCGAAGCTCAAAGCCATCCGCATTCTCGTCGTCGACGATCACCACGTCGTTCGCAGCGGGCTCGCTGCCTCGCTCGGCCTGGAGGATGATATCACCGTCGTGGCCGAGGCGGGCAATGCGGATGAAGCCATCGCGAAATACCGCAAGCATCAGCCAGACATGGTGCTCATGGATCTGCGGCTGCCCGGCGCCAGCGGCATCGCCGCCACGGCCGATCTGCGCCGCGAGTGGCCCGACGCCCGCGTGCTCATGTTCACCACCTTCGACGGCGAGGAAGACATCTACCGCGCCATGCAGGCCGGCGCACGTGGATATCTGCTCAAATCCGCCGCCCGCGAGGAATTGCTCTCCGCCATCCGCGCCGTTGCTGCCGGCGAACGCCATCTCTCCCCCGCGCTCGCCCAGCGCCTCGCCGGACGCGTCGCCGCCCCGGACGTGAGCGAGCGAGAGCGCGAGGTTCTGCAACACATCGCCCGCGGCAAGGCCAACAAGGAGATCGCCGCCGCCCTCGGTATTTCAGAGGAGACGGTCAAACGCCATGCCAGCAATCTCTTCGTGAAAATGGGCGTGGCCGACCGCGCGCAGGCGACTTCGGAGGGGATTCGGCGGGGGTTGATCCAACTCGAATAGCGGGAGGGCCTGGTTTTGGCGGCGCAGCCGCCCTCCCCCGAAAGTGTTAGTAGAAAATCCCACACCAGAATGCGTGTGTCGGATACTCTTTAGCGACACATTCTCTCCCCGTGAACCTGCTCTTCCGTCTTTTCCTCCCCGTCGCGCTCACCACCTCGGCCTTCGCCGGGAGCTACGATGATCTCATCGGCAAGGACAAACCCGTCGCGCATTGGAACGCGAATCCCGAGGCCTCCAAGCCGCTCCTGCAGGCCGGGGCCCAAATCGTCGAGGGGCCGCGTCCGCCGGAATTTCCGCAGTTCAGCGAGACCAATCACGCCCTGAGCCTCCACCAACCCGGCGCCAGCTTACGCGTCCCCGACAACGACGGCCGCTTCGCTTTCAAGAAAGGCGAGACGATCACCATCGAGGCCTGGGTGCAGTGCGATTCGCTCGGCCATGGGCAGAACTCCTACATCGTCGGCAAAGGCCGCACCGGGCGCGCGGGGATGCCGCCGCACAATCAAAACTGGGGCCTGCGCCTGCGCGAAGCCGATGGCACGGCCCGCGCCAGCTTCGTCTTCCGCGACGAACGCAACGCCACCATGGGCGGTGAGGAATACTGGCATCGCTGGACTTCGACCACGGGCTTCCTTCCCGGCGAAGGCTGGCATCACGTGGCGGTGAGCTACCAATTCGGCGAGCCCGACAGCGCGAAGGGTTGGGTCGATGGCGCACCGGTCAAGGGCGAATGGGACATGGGCGGCCCGACGGATCTCGGCCCCTGGTCGGACAACGATGAAGTCTGGATCGGCACTTCCATGGGCGGGTCCGCCGGCCCGAGCCTGCGCGGCAAGCTCGATGAAATCGCCATTTATCGCGCAGCGCTGACCGACGAAGCGATCAAGGCCCGGACCACGGGCGTGAAGGCGAAGCCCGCCGTGGTGAAAGCGCCCGTCGTGAAACTCGACGAACTGCCGAAAGGCCTCGTCCGCGTGGAGATTTTCGAGCACGGCGTGAGTGAAGCCGAGGTGCCGGCGACAAATTGGACGAGCAACGATTCCGAAGCGCAAAAGACGGCCGCCGGTGTGGAGGCTTCCTGGGGGAATGTCCCGGCGACGAAAACCGAATCGTGGAACGAACAGGCCTTCGGCCTTGCCGAGCTCATTGCGAAATACTCGCCGCGCGGCGTGCGTCGCGACCGCTCCATTCCCTTCCTCGTGCGCATGGCCGCCGCGATCACGCTGCCCGCGGGTGAGCATCGCTTTCTCATGCGCGCCATGCGCGGTGGACGGCTCACCGTCGATGGCAAGATCGTGGCGACTTCCGACTTCTTTCCAAAACCGGCCGGCCCCACGCGCGCTTCGGATGCGGAGGCAATGGCCGACCAACTCGAGCTGCAATTGGTCAAGGAAGTGGCGCTCCTGCAGCCGGGCCATAGTGAGGCGATGTTCACCATGCAGGGCGATGGGAAACCGCACGTCGTCGTCTTCGAGACCTTTGTCGGCGGCAAAAACCTGCGCCCGGAACTGGGTCAGCCGAGCCTGAGCATCTCGATGAACAACGCTCCTTTCCATCTGCTCACAGCCAACAAGGATTGGTACGATTTCACCGACGACGGCTGGAAGCACTACGCGGCCGAGCAGCGCACCCACATCGATTCCCTCGCCGCCACGCGCCGCGCGAATACCGACGAACTGGCCTACTGGAAATTCCGTCACGACCTCGCCCGCACGGAAGCGGCGAAGAAGGCGCCGGTCACTGTGCCGGCTGGCGCGAGCAATCCGATCGACGCCTTCATCGCGGAGAAGCTGGAGAAAGCCAGCGTCAAACCCGCAGCGCTGACCGACGACGCCTCATTCCTGCGCCGCCTGACGCTCGACACCATCGGCCTGCTGCCGACACCGGAAGAACTCACCGCCTTCGTCGCCGATACCAGCAAGGACAAGCGCGCCAAGGCCATCGATCGCCTGCTCGCCGATCCGCGCTGGGCCGACCAATGGATCCCCTATTGGCAGGACGTGCTCGCGGAAAATCCTGCGATCCTCAAGGCCACGCTGAACAACACGGGCCCCTTCCGCTTCTTCCTGCGCGATGCTCTGCGCGACGACTGGGCGATGGATCGCTTCGTCACCGCGCTTGTGCTCATGGAGGGCAGCGAACGCAACGGCGGCAGCGCCGGATTCGCCGTGGCCACGCAGAATGATCTGCCGATGGCCAACAAGGCGCAGATCGTTTCGTCCGCCTTCCTCGCCATGGAAATGAAGTGCGCGCGCTGCCACGATGCGCCCAATCATCCCTTCGACCAGGCGGATCTCTTCGCGATGTCCGCCATGCTGCAACGCGCGCCGGTGAAGGTCCCCGGATCGAGCCTCACGCAAGGTCTGAACCCAAACAGCCACGTCGTCGTCTCGCTCAAGCCGGGACAAATGATCGACCCGCACTTCCCCTTCGCGGAACTGAAGTCCGACCCAATCCAGGGCGTGCTGCGCAATCCCGAGGACAGCCGCGAACGGCTGGCCAGCATCATGACCGATCCGCGCAACGAACGGTTCCCGCAGGTCGTCGCGAATCGTCTGTGGAAGCGCCTCATCGGCTTTGGCATCGTCGACCCGGTGGATGATTGGGAAAATGCCCGCCCGTCACACAAGGAACTGCTCACGTGGCTCGGTCGCGAGCTCATCACGCACGACTACGACATCAAGCACGTCGCGCGGTTCATCCTGAACTCGGAGACCTATCAACGCGTGGTCACCGATGCCGGCACGCATTTCGCCAAGGCGGATGAACGCCTCTTCGCCTCGCCCGCCCGCCGCCGCCTCAGCGCGGAGCAACTCGTTGACACCCTCTTCCAGATCGCTGGCAAGGACTTCAATTGCGAGGAGCTGAACCTCGACCTCGATGCCCATCGCACGGTGAAGGATTTCCTCAATCTCGGCCGCCCGCAGCGTGCTTGGGAATTCGTGGGACTGAGCAACGAGCGCGACCGTCCCGCGCTGGCCAAACCGACTGCACAGCCCTTCACCGATCTCCTCCTCAACTTCGGCTGGCGCGATTCCCGCGCCGAGCCGAAGAGCACCCGAGAGGAAGCGGCGAATGTCTTGCAGCCCGCCAGCATCGCCAATGGCGTGCTCGGCAACCGCATTACCCGCCTGAGCGATGACAGCGCCTTTACCTCCATGGCCCTTCGCGATCAACCGGTCGACGATCTCGTGACGCAGCTCTTCCAGCGCGTGCTGAGCCGCGCGCCGAGTGACAAGGAACGCGCCGCTTTTGTCGCCG